>JAGWML010000019.1 GCA_028873155.1 Acidobacteriota bacterium | reverse complement strand
GCGCCTTTCGTTGACCCAGGAGAAATCTTCGTCGCTGGACTCATCCAAAGGCTCTCACTTCAAAAGGATGATTTCATCTGCGTCGACTGTCGTCGAGTTTGCGTCACCCTTGACCGGAGTCTATCAAATCCCCGTGCAACGCAGGATTCTCCGGATGATGTGGCGTGCGAGTGGTTCGTCGACAATTGGGAAGTTTCGGACCCTGCATAGAACAGTTCCGTGCCGGATTTTTGTGCTAATTTGTGCTTGAGATGTGCCTATCTCGCCTATCCTGCCCATTCTGCCTATTGATCAATCAATCACTGATGTGTTTTCAATGCGAGCCTTTGTCGTGCTCTTTCAAAGCGGGGCATTTTTCCGCAGCCCGTACATGCACTCGCATTCTGCGACACAAACGGCGCGACTAAATCAGGCTCTCTCACAGCGCTGCTCTCGTTTGAGCGTCTCCGCTGCCGATTCAGCCGCGCTCTTTCACAGCCGTTGCTTTGCACAGTTCGCAGCTTGCGATGGCTCAGACGCGTCGCCGCCCGTGGTGAAAGTCTATTGATCCGGCCCTGAAGTAATTGCAGAGATTCCGCGAAAGGCAACCGCAGATCCTTCGACTCCGCTGCGCTGCGCTCAGGATGACAGGTTCGAGTTGATGTCAATCTATGGGCTGGATCAATATCCTGCCGAAAACCATCTCTCAGGGGCTGAAGCCCCGATGATTCTGTTGAGTTTTTCGGCACGGCTAAAGCCATTCCCTTTCAAAACAGTCTGTGCGGGATTGGATCCTGCGTGCGCTTGCATGGGAGCCTGGCGGCATGGGCGTGCGCAGACGGTGTGCGTGATAGGATGCACGCGATGAGAAAGGCGGAACCGACCATGCAGGGTGCTGCTGCGAGAACTGTGTCTTCGTTTGTTGTGACGATGGGATTGCGAACGGTGCTGGCGCTGGCTGTGGCGCAGGGTGGAGCGGCGCTGCTGCCGGCGCAGAATATGTCTGCATTGCCGCCGGGAGAGGCGCACCAGACAAGCCGTGGCATGACGGCCACGATTGGCAAAGAGGCGCTGGAGATCACAGTGTGCGCGGATGCGGTGATTCATGTGGTGGCGCGGCCGGAAGGCGTGGAGGCACAGGCGGAGAGCAAGCCGTGGATGCTGGATGCGGGGCAGTCGTGTCCCGGCGCGGCGTTTGCGTTTGCGCAGGATTCCAAGGCAGCGCATTTGAAGACGGCGCAGCTGGATGTGGCGCTGGGCCTGGAGCGCGGCAACGTGTCGTTCCGCACGAACACGGGCGAGACGCTGCTGCTGGAGGGAGACCGCGTCCCGCGCACGTATGAGCCAGTGGAGCGGAATAGGGAGCAGACGTATCGCGTGACGGACCGGTTTACGCCGGTGGCGATGGAGGCGCTCTACGGGCTGGGCCAGCACCAGAGCGGGATGTTCAACTATCGCGGGGCGACGGTGGAGCTGGGCCAGAACAACACGGACGTGGCGATTCCCTTTCTGATGTCGAGCAAGGGGTATGGCCTCTTGTGGAACACGGCGGCGCTGACGTATGTGGACAATCGCTTTCCGCTGGAGCTTAGTTTCAGCTCGATAGCGGGGCGGCAGGTGGACTACTACTTCCTTTACGGGCCGGAGATGGATGCGGTGATTCACGAGTACCGCACGATGACGGGGCATGCGCCGATGCTGCCGAAGTGGGCGTATGGGTTGTTCCAGTCGAAGGACCGGTATGTGTCATTGGATGAGATTCGCGCGATTGCGAGCCGGTATCGCGCGGAGCATATTCCGCTGGACGCGATGGTGCAGGACTGGTTCTGGTGGAAGACGGAGGGGGATCCGGTCTTCAACAGCAACTACCAGGACGTGGCGAAGGACCTGGATGCGCTGCACAAGGAGAATGTGCACGCGATGATCTCGGTGTGGGGACTGCTGGATGCGAACTCGGAGACGTATAAGGCTCTCGACGCGAAGCATCTGCTGATTCCGGGGGCGCATGTGTACGACTCGACGAGCGCGGAGGCGCGGGATCTCTATTGGCAGCGGCTGCCGGGGAAGTTGTTTGCGCAGGGGTGGGATGCTTTCTGGCTGGACAGCGCCGAGCCGGAGGAGTACTGGCCGCACATGGGCGATGCGATCCTGCGGAACAAGCAGCTTGCGATCGGCAACGGAGCGGAGTACACGAATGTGTTTCCGCTGCTGCACACGCTGGGCGCCCAGGAGCACTGGAAGGCGGCGAACGAGAACAAGCGGGTGTTTCTGCTGACGCGGTCGGCGTTTCTGGGCCAGCAGAGAGTGGGCGCGACGGTGTGGTCGGGGGATGTCTACAGCACGCATTGGGGGCTGAGCCACCAGGTGCCGGCGGGACTGAACTTTGCACTGTCGGGGTATCCCTACTGGACGACGGATATTGGAGGCTACTGGCCGCCGTATGGAGGGACGACCGAGGAGCCGGATTATCAGGAGCTGTATGCGCGGTGGTTTGAGTTCGGGACGTTCTGCCCGATCTTTCGCACGCACGGGCACCGGCCGCACAACGAGATGTGGACGTATGACAAGGTGGAGCCGGTGCTGGTGGAGTACGACAAGCTGCGCTACCGGCTGATGCCGTACATCTACTCGCTGGCGTGGAAGGTGGCGAGCGAGGACTATACGATGCAGCGGCCCCTGGTGATGGACTGGCGCACGGACGTGCAGACGTGGAACCGGGGCGACGAGTTCATGTTCGGGCCGGCGCTGCTGGTGAGCCCGGTGTTGCAGGCGGCGACACAGCGCAGCGTGTATCTGCCCGCGGCGCGGTGGACCGACTTCTGGAGTGGGAAGACGGTGGAAGGCGGGCGGGAGATGGAGGCGGATGCGCCGCTGGAGCGGATGCCGCTGTTTGTGCGGGCGGGTTCGATTGTGCCGATGGGGCCGGAGATTGAGTATGCCGGGCAGGATCCGGCGGGACCGATCGAGCTGCGCATTTATCGCGGGGCGGATGGGACGTTTGACCTCTACGAGGATGCGGGGGATGGGTATCAGTATCAGCGGGGAGAACACACGGTCATTCCGATTCACTGGGACGATCGGAACTCGGTGTTGACGGTTGGAGCGCGGGAGGGGTCATTTCCGGGGATGGTGGAGAAGCGCGCGTTCCGCGTGGTGCTGGTGGGCGACGGGCACGGGACGGGCGAGGCAGTGACGGCAGCGGCGGATGCCGAGGTCACTTACGAAGGCAGGCAGGTGCAGGTGACAGTCCGGTAGCGCGGGTGGCTGTGGCCGGGGTGCCGTGCTCAGGGGGCGGTGCTGAGCGGGGCGAGGTGCTTGGTGTTCTGGTAGGTGTAGGTGATGCGGTGGATGACGGTGATGGTGGAGAGAACCGCCAGCACCCAGAGCACGGGCGCCATGACGCCCCAGTGATTGAACAATGCGCCGAGCAGGATGAGGACGATGCGCTCGGGGCGCTCCATGAAGCCGACCTTGCACTGGCCGATGAGGGCCTCGGCGCGGGCGCGGGTGTAGCTGACCATGAGCGAAGTGACCATGACAAAGGCGACGAGCACGACGTAGCGGAAGCGATTGATGCGGCCGTAGTAGACGAGCAGGCCGAAGAAGAGGACGACGTCGGAGTAGCGGTCGATGACGGAGTCAAAGAAGGAGCCGAAGACGGTGACCTGGTTGTTGCGGCGGGCGACGCGTCCATCGACCATGTCAAAGATGCCGGCGCCGAAGATGACGAGGCCGGCGTAGAAGAACATGCGGCCTGCGTTGGAGGCGTTGGCGTGGCCGAAGAGGAAGGCCGCTGCGATGTTGATGACGAGGCCGATGAAGGTGAGGAAGTTCGGCGAGATGCGGGTGAGGGCCAGACCGTGCACGATTCGGTCCAAAAGCCAGCCGCAACCGCGGCCAAACGCGCTAGTCCAGGTCATACCAGTCTTCCTGCTTCCTATTCGGTGCCGGTGCTTTCTTCCTCTTCGGCTTCGTCGTGGATGGTGGTGAGCTTGAGCACCTCGAGCTCGCGCTTGCCGTTGGGTGTGACGATGGTGGCGACATCGCCGACGCGCGTGCCGACCAGTCCGCGGCCGATGGGAGAGGTGGTGGAGATGAGGCCTTTGGTGACGTCGGACTCCTCGCTGGTGACGAGCCGGTAGACGATCTCTTCTTCCTTGGTGGAGTCGAAGACGACGACGGTGGAGCCGAAGCCGGCCTTGTCGTGGGGGATATTCGCGAGATTGACGAGAGAGAGCTCGGCCATGCGGCGCTTGAGCTGGCCGAGGCGCGCGTTGACGAACTCCTGGCGCTGCTTGGCCATGTGATACTCGGCGTTCTCAGAGAGGTCGCCCAGGGCGACGGCTTTCTTGATCTCGGCCGGCAACTCGTGGGCGAGCTCGTGCTCGAGGATCGCGATCTCTTGGAGAAGCTGTTTTTTGATGTGATCCGGCATCCAGATTCCGAAGGGCGGGGAGCGCAAGGCTCAAGCCGCGGGAAATCACGAACTATCTGCTTATTATACGCGGGGGAGGGTGGCGGGAGGGTCAGGGCTGAGCCGGGGGTGGCGCTGGGGAGGATGGAGTGCGGCGGTCGTCGAGAAAGGACTGCAGAATCAGCGTGGCGGCGACCTGATCGACGACTTTGGCGTGGTCCTGGCGGGCGTGGCCGGCCTGGTACAGAAGCGCGTGGGCTTCCTGGGTGGTGAGGCGCTCGTCCCAGAGGTGGATGGGCAGGCCGGTGAGCGCGCCGAGCTCGGCGGCGAAGGCCTGGACCTTCTGCGCCCGCGGGCTGATTTCGCCGGAGAGGTGGAGGGGCAGGCCAACGACGATGCCCGAGACGCTGTAGCGGCGGCAGAGGCGGGCGATGGAGCGGAGGGTCTCGCGGGGGCTGGGGCGCGGGTGGCGGTGGAGGTCGAGCGTGAGGACGGGCTGTGCGGTGAGGCCGAGCTCGTCGGAGACGGCGACGCCGATGCGGCGCGTGCCGACGTCGAGGGCGAGGTAGCGGGGTGGCGCGGGCGGGATCAAACGAGGTCTCCCGCTACCAGATTACCGCCGGGGATTTCGGCGGGTAGAGGGATTAAGGACCGATACAATAAGGAATTGCAGAATTTTCTGGGGTCGCCCAGCATCCAATGGAAAAAAGGAACAGTGAGAAAGAATGGGCGCCCGGAAAAGGAAGAGCAGAAAAGGGGTGGGCCTGAGCCTGACCGTGCTTCTGCTTGCCCTGTTGGGCGCGGGCGCGTGGATGGCGTGGTCGGTGCTGACGCCGTATGGTCCAGAGGCAGAGCTGTTTGTGGAGATTGCGCCGGGGTCGTCCGTGCTGCGCATTGGGCAGCAACTGGAGACGGCGGGGGTGGTGCGGAGCCAGGTTGCGTTTGACCTTCTGCGGTGGATCCGGCGGGGCAGGCTGCTGGCGGGGGAATATCGGTTTGACCATCCGGCGACGGCGATGGAGGTATACGAGAGGATTGCGCGCGGCGATGTGTATACGAAGTCGGTGACGGTTCCCGAGGGGGCGACGGTCTTTGACATCGCGGCGCGGCTGGAGCAGGCGGGGTTCGGGCCGAAGGAGCAGTTTCTGGAGGCGCAGGCAGGGGAGACGCGACTGGTGGCGGACCTGGACCCGCAGGCCCGCAGCCTGGAGGGGTATCTGTTTCCAGACACGTACCGGTTTCCGCGCAAGGCGACGGCGGAGCAGATTTGCGCGGCGATGGTGCGGCGCTTCCGGCAGGAGGCGGCCCGCGTGGGATTGAAGGAGCATGTGCATGACGTGGTGACGATGGCCTCGCTGGTGGAGAGAGAGACGGCAGTGGACGGTGAGCGTCCGCTGGTGGCCAGCGTGTTTGCCAACCGGCTGGCGCATCACATGCCGCTGATGACGGACCCCTCAGTGATTTACGGTCTTGAACTGGAGGGGCAATGGCGGGGCGCGATCTACGCGAGCGACCTGAAGCGGGATACGCCCTACAACACGTATGTGCATGCGGGCCTGCCGCCGGGGCCGATTGCGAATCCGGGATTGCGGTCGCTGCGCGCAGCGATGAACCCGGCGCAGACTGACTATCTCTACTTTGTTGCGGCGGGCGATGATCCGCAGGGGCATTCGGCGTTTTCATCCACACTGGAGCAGCATGCGCGCGATGTGGCGGCTTATCGCACGGCGATGAGAAAGGCGGGCGCACGATGAGGATGCGACGCCTGCTCACAGGGACTGCGGCGCTGCTGCTTTCGAGTCTGCTTTCGGGCTGCCTGTTTACGACGCGCAGGCTGCCGGTACCGAAGCCGCCGCAGACGGTGCAGACGCTGACACCGGATCAACTGGTGGCGAAGTTAAACGATCGCTGGGATGCGCTGAAGACGCTGAACGCGACGGTGGAGATCCAGGCCAGCGTGCTGAACAGCAAGGAAGGCGTGGCGAAGGACTACACGACGTTCCGCGGGCATATCCTGATGCGCAAGCCGGGGATGCTGCGCGTGCTGGGCCAGGTGCCGGTGCTGGGCATGACGATGTTTGACATGGCGAGCGACGGCAAGACATTCAACCTGTATATCCCCTCGCGGAAAAAGGTTGTGAAGGGCGAGAACACGCTGAAGAAGAAGTCGATTCACCAGGTGGAGAATCTGCGGCCGGGGACCTTCTTCGATGCGATGGTGGTGCGCGGACTGGAGCCGGATAATCTCTACTCCGTCACCGCCGATACGGACACGATGGTGGATGCCTCGAAGAAGCATCTGCTGCTGATTCCGGAGTATGTGCTGAGCGTGATGCGGAGAAAGGCCGACAGCAATGAGCTTGCGCCGGTGCGTGTGATCGTGTTTCACCGGGACGATCTGCTGCCCTATAAGCAAGACCTGTATGACGGGAACGGCAACCTGGAGACCGAAGTGACGTATGGACGGTATGCGGATTTCGGCGGAGGGGTGTATCCATCGGTGGTGACGATTCGCCGGCCGCTGGAGGAGTACCAGGTGATTCTGCACGTGGAGAAGGTCGTCGAGAACATGGATCTGACCGAAGACCAGTTCCGCATCAAGGTGCCGGACGGCACGGAAGTGCAGCAGCTCGAATAATCCAGATGTACCAAGGACAAGACCGGCGCAAGGCGATTGCCCCGCGCCGGTTTGATTCGTTCCGCTATTGCGCGCTGCCGTGCATGAGGATGGCGTAGCGGCGCGCATACTCGGCTTTGTAGTCGTCCACGGTTTTCTGGTAGCTCATCTTCGGCGCATCGGCTCGCATGGACCAGTGCAGGCGCACAGCTTTGGTGTCGGCGGGAAGGATGAGCTGACCATCGGTTGCGTGGATGGAGTGGCCGTTGGCCTCGGCGCTCTGGATCTGCATGAACCAGGGCAGATGCACGACGATGGCCGAGGGCGCATCAGTGGAGTGCGGGGCGAAGTTCGTGGTGAGGGCGAGGTCCGCTTCATCGGCGGAGGGCTGGGTGAGCTGGAAGGCGACGCTGCCGAAGTACGTGGGAGCCTGGGTGACGGAGATGGTCTTTCCCTGCCCGATCCAGTCGGGCGAGATGACGCTGAGCAGGTGGAGCTGATTGCCGTCTTCGCGGACGAGCATGGTGCGCAGCAGAGTGCGATACTCGGCGGCAAACCAGCCGTGGGGCGCGAGGTTGTCCTGGAAGTTGCGGTCGCCCCAGGGCAGGATGGCGAACTCGAAGCCGGCGTGGGTGGAGCTGGTGTGCAGCAGCAGAGCATAGAGTTCCTTCGTTGCCTGCTCCTGATCGCCGCGAATGGTTTCCGTCATGGTGTTTTTGATGGTGAGGTAGTGGTGGAGGAACTCGCCGTTGGCGTAGGTCATGATGCCCTCAGCGTATTTGGCCTGCGTGGCCTTGAGCGTGGCGGCGACGCGGGGATCGCGTGAGCTGAGGGTTGGCTCGGGCACGACGGCGAGCAGGTTGCCCCAGTCGAAGCCGCCCTTCTGGCCGTCGAGCGCGGGCGGGATGTAGCCGTTCTCCTCTTTGGTGCGCTGGTCGAGGACCTTGAGGAATGCCTGGCGGTAGTCGTTGTACTCGGCCTGCCATGCGGATGCGAGATCGGGGTGGCCGGTCTGCTGTGCCATGGGGATGGCGAGGCTGAGACCGGAGAGGGCGAGGAAGTTGTAGCCGGTGAGGTGGCCGGGGACGAACTCGTTGTCGCGCACGTCGCTGGCGGGCATGATGTGGAGCGGGTCTGCGGCGCGGGCCTGTTTGAGCCACTGGACGGCGCGGCCGATCTGCGGGATGGCCCACTCGGCGAAGGCTTTGTCGTGCGTGATGCGGTAGTGCTGCGAGTAGCCCCAGACGGCCTCGCCCCATCCGTCATACTGTTGCGGCTGCGAGAGGAAGTTGCCGTCGGGCTTTTGTGATTTGGCGAAGAAGGCGAGGTCCTGTGCGGCGATCTGCGGATAGCCGGTGACGTCGTAGCTGTGCACGATGTCGGCGCCGTCGCGCAGATAGAACTCGTGATAGTGGAGCTTGTTGACGGTCTGGATATAGTCGGGGCCGATGTGATCGCGGGCGATCAGGTCGTAGACGAGGTTGGTGTAGAAGGTGTCGACGGGCTTCTGCTCGGGCAGAGTGATCTGCATTCCCTCCGCGAGGATGCGATTCCAGAAGGCCGTGACCTGCGCGTGCGCGGCGTCGAAGGTGGCGGCGTCGAGAGCGGCCGTGTCGGATGCGGGAACGACGGGCATCTTGAAGTCGAGCGTGTATTCTTCGGCGGGCTGGAGCAGGCGCGAGTAGGTGACGATGCCGACGGGGACGGTGGGGTCGACGGTCAGGCGCTGCGGCTTCGCGATGTCCTGCGGATAGTTGTAGCGGCCATGCATCGTCCAGCCGCGGCTTGCGTAGCCGCTGGGAAACTCGTAGAGCAGGCGGCCATCGCGCAGAAAGCTGCCCGGCGTGAAGGAGTAGAGCCAGGCGGGGTTGAATGTCTCGCCAATCTGGCGGTAGTTGCCGGGGACTTTGCCTTCGCGGGGGCGATCGAAGCGGTTGTCGCCGTGGGCTGCGCCTGTGTTGTTGGGCGCGTCGTAGCGCATGCCGGTGGCGAGGATGGCGCGGTTCGGCTGCTCGCCCTCGTTCTTCATCGTGATGCGGATGAAGTTGACGAGCGTGCCTTCGGCTTTGCCGTCGAGCGTGGCGGCGAAGAGGGTGAAGCGGTAGGCGACGCCATTCTGCGAGAACTGGTAGTGCATGATGGGCAGGTGGCCGTCTTCCAGGGTGCGGATGCGCACGTGCGTGGGCCGGAGTTCAGGGCCGGAGAAGAACATCAGCTCGCCGAAGCCGGTGCGGAGGTAGCCCTCGGGCGTGACCTCGGTGGCGGCCTCGGCATCCATGACGCCGATCTCGTCGGTGGGCGCGGAGAAATAGGAGAAGGGCTGATCGGGTTTGTCGACGGAGGGAGAGACCATCTGGGAGTTGGCCCGGGATGCGGTGAGTGCGGCAACGATGAGGCAAAGGGAAAAAGTGATGCGGCGTTCGATGGTATTCATGGCAGGACAAGCGTACCGCACGAGGAGGGCTGCGCGCAGCGACGGCGGCTTATGGCGCGGGAGCGTGGAAGAGGGACTGCATACCGGAGAGGTCTTCTCCTGAAGCGTAGTAGCCTGCCCAGTAATAGGGATGCCGGTAGTGCGGATCTTGCGCGAGCGCCTGGCGGGCAAGGGTGAGGGACTGCGGAGCAGCAAGGCCAAGGGCGAGGTTGCTGTAAAACGCGCGCATGAGGACGACGGCCGAGGCGGAATCGATGGTCCATCGGGTTGCAACGACTTCGGGCACGCCGTCTTCGGCGAGAGTGTCAACCATGTCGGACATGCCGTGGTCCCAGGCGGCGGTGTCGCGGCCGGTGGAACAGGCGGAGAGGACGACGAGCCGGGCCGCGCGGGGTGGATGCTGGCGGAGGTCTGCAGCATCGAGGTAAGGCGGATCGCTGGATGCGCCGGAGGGAGAGAGCAGCAGGCGCGTTGCGCCCTCCTGCTGGGCGGTGTGGCCTGCAAAGTGGAAGAGCGAGGCGGTGGGCAACTGGCGTTCGATCTGCGAGCGGGTTGCGTGGGTGGCGAGGAGCAGGCTGGACTGTGGATCGAGAGCGGCGACCGCGCGGGCTTCATCGAGCGCCTCAGGCAGCAAGGTGGAACGGCCGGCGCCGATAGAGGCTCCGACGATGAGGGGACGGGAACCGGCTGGAGCGCGGACGGCGTGCGGCATGAGAAGTGAAGGAAGCTCCTGGAGAGCGACGACGAGCCCGAGCGGGCCTGCGGCGGTTTCCACGGCGGGCCAGGGAAGATTGCCGAGCAGCGGGTCCGACTCGATGAGCAGCGTGGAGGCCGTGCCGGGCATGGGTTGAAACGCGGGCAGGAGCAACTGGCCCATGCGCTGGGCCGCCTGGCTCACAGAGTCGATGGACGTGGAGAGGGATTCAACATCGCGCCCGAGCGTGGCGCCGGAGTCGAGGATCCAGTTCTGCGGAATTGCTCGCTGGGTCCACTGGAGGGTGTCTCCGGTGGCCTGGTAGTCGAGGATGCGATCGGGCAGCAGGATTTCGCCATGGAGTTGAGCGTGCGCGGCGGGCAGGGCAGCGAGTGCGGCGCGAAGCTGCGGAGCGAGGCAGTTGAGGGCCTCGCCAGGGCACACAGGAACGGGTGCACCGAGGCTGCGCAGGCGCAGGCGCTCCCACAGGGCGAGGATGTCGAGGTCTGGTCTGCCCTGGGCGAGCCAGAGGCCGGCGAGCGTTGCGTAGAGGGTGCGATTCTGGCGGGCGAAGGATGTGGCGGAGTCGCCGCTGTGCGCACCGCGCGCCTCCGCCTGCACAATGGCGCGGCGCAGCGCGGACTCAGAGTGGCCGGGTTGACCGAGAGCGAGATCGAGTTGTCCCGTGGCTGCGGCGAGAGCGGCCTGCTCGGAGCCGTCGTCGAGGCCTGCGATGTGGGTTTGCGCGCCGCGAAGAAGCGGCGCCGCGGCGGAAAGATAGTGGCGGGCGAGATAGAGATTGGCCAGCGCGATTTCACTGTCGGCGAGAAAGAGGCGGATGGACTGCTCGTTGTTCTGCTGCGCAAGTTCGGCGCGAACCGCGGCGAGCTGGCGCTGCGCCTCATCGACGGAACCAGCGCGGATGGCGGCGATGGCCAGATCGTAGCGCTGGGAGGGAATGAGATCGGTGCTGGGCGTGAGTTCGAGAATGCTGAGCAACTCACGCTGGAGGAGCAGCTCGAGATGCGTGCGCGGTGAGGATTTTTCAGCTTCAGCGAGCGCGGCGAGGATGGTGTAGGCGCGAAAGGGAGGGTAGTCTCCGGCATCGAATTGCTGCATGGTCTGGAGGGAGATGCGCCAGACGGATTCGACGTCGCCGGCTTCGAGGGCGCTGCCGCTCATCTGGTTCTGGACGCGCATGGCGAGCAACTGGTACTGGTGCGCGGTGGCGAGGGACGCGGCGCTTTGATAGAGCGGGCCGAGACGCGAGGCCGCGCCGGGGTCTTCGTCGCAGATAGCTGCTTCAGTGATGGTGCCGATGTGAATCCAGGCGAACTCGGGATGGAGGGGGAGCAGCGCGCGCGCGGCGACGGAGCAGGTGTGGGTTTTGCCGAGCCGTTGCGCGGCGTATGCAGCCTCGAGCTGGGAACGCGCGGCGCCTGCGGCATTGCCCACGCGCACAAATCCGCCGGTGGCTGATTGTGCGTTGCGGAGGCCCAGCCGATGGTCTCCGGCGTTATCCGCCTGGATGGCCGCCGCGAGGCTTCGGACAGGGGAGATGAACCCGGATGCGGTGGGATGAGCGAAGTCAGGAAGGAGTTGGTGGAGCCAGGGGTCGTTGTGACTGTGTTCGAGTGAGGCGGCGAGAGCGGACAAGAGCAGGCGCGCGGCGCTGCACTGCGGCGGACAGGGCGAACCGCGCGAGCGGTCGGCGGGCATGGGGAAGGCGGCATCGAGCAGGGGCGGGAGGAGCGTGGTGGTGAGCTCTTCATCGAGCGCGGCGAGCGTAGTTTTGTCGGCGGCGAGAGCGCGCATTGCATCGGGCGTGGCGAGGCGCCGGTTGATGCGGCTCTGATGGGATTTGAGCTGATTGAGACGAGTCTCGAGAGCTTCGAGGCGCTTTCGCCCTTCCGCCAGCCACTCGGGGTCGCGCTCGAACTTGAGATAGCGGTTCCAGGTTTCGACGGCATTGATGAGCTGGGCGCGGTCTTCCATGACGAGAGCTTCGTTGAAAAGGACGACGGGATTGTCGGGGGCCATCTCGTCGGCGCGGCGCAGATAATCGAGCGCGGTGGCGCGGTCATTCTCGCTGCCGGTGGCGACTCCGCGCTGGAAGTAGGCCGTGGCGTCGTCGGCGAGGAGAGCGGGTGTGGCATTGCCGGCGGCGACAAATCGATCGAGGATGTCGATGGCGTCGTCGTAGTTTTCGCCGAGCAGATCAGCGCGGGCGCGGAGAGCGAGCCAGTGGGCGTCCGCGGGGGATTGCTCGAGGTGCTGCTCGATGGTGGCGCGGGCGCTGAGCAGGGTGGAGTCCGCGTGCCCGGATGCGTTGCCGCGGGAGTGCGACTCTGCGACGCGGGGTGCGTAGGGCGCGCCGGGAATGCGGAGATCGAAGAAGCGGTCGTGCCGGTAGGCAAGGGCGAGCTGTTGCTCCGGAGCGCTCTGGCGAGAGCGCCAGACGGCGATGCCCACGACGGCGAGGGCAAGGCATGCGAGCGAGACGGTCCACCAGGCGGCGGTGCGCATCCGCGCGCCGGCGCTTCTTCTGGCAGGAGTCATGGCGAGTTCGACGGCGAGGCGATGCCGCCATTGGGCCGGATCGGTGATGAAAGGATCGTCGGCTCCCTCGGCCAGCGCGGACAGCCTGGTGGCGGAGGCGGCGCTGCTGTGCTTGAGGACTTCGAGGCAATCGTCGCAATGGAAGCAGTGGTCGAGAAGCGCATCGGCTTCAGCGTGCGGCAACTGACGATTGAGAAGGCGCATCCAGGCGGCGAGATCGGGACAATCGGGTGTTGCAGACGGATTCTCCGGGAGCGTGCCGGAGTGTCGTGGTGTGCCGGTCCTGTTGAAATGAGGCTCCATTGCCCTGCTGTCCTCTGGAGTTATCTCTGCGAGTGACCGGGGAATGGCCCACGCTGCTCTAGTCTTTGCTGGAACTCACCTATCCACAAGAATGAACGCAAGGTTTGACTCTTTTCCTTCGGCAGTGAAGCAAGTATTTCAGACCGGCTCCTTTACGGGGGTGGCGGCGGGCGCCGGCCGAGCCGGCTCGATGGCCTGAACCAGCCACGCGGTGATGCGGCGCAAGACGCTCTCGACACCCTTGTGCGAGAGATGGACGGCGGGCAATGCGGCGATTTCAACGGCGGTAAAGCCGTGACGGTAGTACAGCCAGAAGATGGCGCGGTCGCGGGGGGAGATGATGCCGGATGCGTCGCGGAGCCGCGTCTCAATCTCGGAGAGGAGCACCGCCCTGTGCACCAGCCCGCTGGCGGCTGCGTTGGTCTGCAGGGCGCCGCCGGAGTTCTCGTCGAGCTCCGTGGTGATGTGTTTGCCGCCGCGCTTGGCGGAGTGCTGGCTGCGGAAGTAGTCATTGGCGACCGAAGCCGCGACGACGCGCAGGAGGGCAAAGAAGGAGTCTTCGCCCTGCGGGACGAATTCGCGGAGGATGCGGCGCTCACGCTCGCAGAGGCGGAGGAAGACATCCTGAACGATATCGAGGACCTGGCTGGGCGCGGCTGTGCCGGTCCAACGGCGGGTCATGTGCGCCGCAACGGCACTGACGACCGGAGTGCAGCGGCGCAGAAAGATCTCCCAGTCCTGGGAGCTGGCCGAGCCCGCGCAGGTTTTCACCAGCGCGTTGATGGATTGGTCCGCTGTCGTCATCGCATCGGACCCCAGTTTAATTCAAAATGCGAATTGGATTCATCGGAATTATGGAGGAGATCGACCGTTGAAGTGACGAAGGGGAAGGGCATTTGGCGTGTGTTAGTATCCCCGCAAGCGTGCGCCGTTCAGGAGGTTGAAGGATGGCAGTTCCTTTGCGCCCATCGACGCTGGGCGAGATTCTGGACCGCACGGCCCAACTGTATCGCGAGAACTTTGTGCTGTTTGCGGGGATTGCCGCGGTGTACGCGGGGTTGCTGCTGGGGCTGAACCTTGCCGAGATTGGCCTGGATAGCGCGCTTGCGGGCCTGCACATGGTCCGGGCGGAGCGGTTGCTGGCGGCCGTCTCCATCCTGCTGTCGGTTCTTGCGGCGTTTATCTCGGCGGGGCTTGCGATTGCGGCAAACAATCGCGCGGTGGGCTGGCTGAGCCTGGGCAGGGCGGCGACGATCCGCGACGCGTATGCCGCGATTCTTCCGCGGGCGGGCCGCTACCTGTGGCTGCTGACGGCGACGGCGTTCGTGGTGTGGACACCGATGGCGCTGGTGTACGGCGGGTATCTTGGCTTCGCCCTTTCCTATGCACATGTGGTTCAACCGTTCACGGCGGGGAATGTTCCGGCGCGCGTGGGCTCGATGGCGGGGTTCGCGATCGGAACGGGGATTTTTCTGCTTCTGGTGATTCCGGCGGCGATCTGGGCGGCGATGATGACGCTGCGCTATGCGCTGGCGGTTCCGGCGTGCGTGATGGAAGGGCTGAAGGCGCGGGAGGCGATGCGGCGCAGCGCGGAACTGGGCCGCGGCGCGCGAGGGCGCATCTTTATGCTGGGGCTGCTGGCGGTAGCGATTCAGATGGGGCTGGTCCTGCTGACGCAGAGCGCGTTTGTTGTGCTGCAGGTGCAGCACCATGGGGTCTTGCCGGCGTGGCTGCGCGCGGTGCAACAGGTGATGGCGTTCTTTACCAACACGTTTGTCGGGCCGATCTATGCCACTGGACTGACGCTCTTCTACTTTGACCAGAGGGTGCGCAAGGAAGGGTACGACATTGAGCGACTGATGGAAGCGGCGGGACTGGGGGCCGCGGCGCTGCCTGAGGCGCAGGCGACGGATGGCGGGCGATGAGCGTGCGGCGGGAGCGCTGGGTCTGGTGCTGTGCGGCGGTGTGGCTGCTGGCTGGGATGTCGCCGGTCGCATTGGGAGAAGCGGGCACGCAGGCCGCGCCGGCTGTGGTGAAGCAGAAGGAAGTGTCGCTGGAGGGGTATCGCGAGCATCTGCGGAGCGCGATGGCTCTGGTGGATGGCTGCGCGCGGAAGAGGGATCTGGCGGCGTGCGATCCGCTGGGGGTGGGGCCGGACGATCTGGTTCCCCTGCTTGGCGGGAGCGAGCGGCGCCTGGTGCGGTATGGGTGGTTGCGCGTGCTGCTCTATCGGGCCGCGGACCCGGATGCGGCTGCGCGGGGTACAGGAGGCGACGAGCCGACGACGAGCGTGTTGCTGCTTGCGGCCAGGGCGCGGCTGGCGGGCGACCTGGAACAGGCGAGCGCTGTGGCGACGGAGCCGAAGAGTTTTGCGCGCGAGCGCGCGACGATGGCGCAGGTGCTGGAGGGGCGCGACTTTCGCAATCTGCAACCGCAGACGGGGACGGAGTACTGGAAGGAAAAGGCGGCTGCGTGGCTGAACCACGTCTTCCAGCGGGCGGCGCTGTTGCGCACCGCATCGGCGTGGGTGGGGGGCGCGGTGGTGGGTGTGTTCCTTCTGGCGGTGTGCGCGGGGCTGGGGTGGGCACTGGTGCAACTGGAGCGACGCCGGCGATTGCGCGGGGCACCCGAAGGCGGCGCGCCGGCTGAAGGAATCGGAGACGAGCGAGACTGGGAGCGATGGCTTGCGGAGGCGCGGCGGGCCGCGGGGGCGGGGGCGTGGCGACAGGGCATCCATGCGGCCTACTGGGCAGCGATTGCACGGCTGGAGTCGCGGAGGCTGTGGCCGCTGGACCGGGCGAAGACGCCGCGCGAGGTGCTTGCGCTGGTGGATGCGAGGGATCCGGAGCGGGATGGGCTGGCGGTTTTGACAGACGCATTTGAGCGCACGTGGTACGGCGGGCGCATTGCAGGCGCGGCGGAGTTTGCGCAGGCCGAGGCGCTGGCTGTGGCCCTGATTGGCGGATATGCGGGGCAGGATCGGCAGCGCGGAGGCGGACGGTGAGCGCGGCGGGCCTGGATGCGCGGGACAGCCGCCTGCTGCTGGGCGTGGTGGGAGCGGCGCTGGGGCTGGCGGTGCTGGTGGGCGTGCTGATGCCGGACCCGAATACGAGCGATAATCCGCTGCCCTCGACGTATCTGGCGGGGCAGCATGGCGCGCGCGCGGCGTATGAGACGCTGCTGCGGTCGGGTTATGCGATTGAGCGATGGGAGCGGCCGCTGAGCGAACTGGCCGCCACGGCGGGACCGGAGACGGTGGTGATTCTGGCGCAGCCCTTCAGCCGCGAGACGACGGATATCAAAGCGGTGCGGGAGATTGTGGAGCGCGGAGGACGCGTGCTGGCGACGGGGTTCTGGGGCGGCTTTCTGCTGCCGCAGGGCCAGCCGGGCCTGCCGAGCGAGTTTACGTTTGCGGCGTGCCGTCTGGAGCCGGAGGGACTGGACCGGCTGGCCGGTTCGGGCGAGGTGTGGATGGCTCCGGAGGCGACGTGGCAGGTGGGCAACCCGATGCAGAGGACGCAGTACAGCTGCGCGGGTCAGCCGTCGGTGGTGGAGTATGACTATGGCAAGGGGCATGTGGTGTGGTGGGCAAGCGCGACGCCGCTGGAGAACGGGTCGCTGGCGCGGGCGCAGGATTTGAATCTGCTGTTGAATTCGGTGGGGCCGCTCGAGGGGCACCGGTTGTATTGGGACGAGTCGCTGCATGGGGATGTGCGGTCGATGTGGAGCTATGCGGCGGGACCGGCGCTGAACCTGTTGCGAATCGGGCTGGCGATGATGGGGCTGCTGATGGTGTTCAGCTTCAGCCGGCGCAGCGGGCCGTTGCGGTTGCCGGTGAGGGAGCAGCGGGCGGCGCCGATGGAGTATGTGGAGGCGCTGGGCGCGTTGTATCGCAATGCCGGCGCGCAGGCGGTGGCGGTGACCGCGGCGCTGGAGCGGTTCCGCCGGTGGAGTCTGCGGCAATGCGGTGTGCGGGTGGGAGCGGCGAAGGCGGCGGCGCTGGCCGCGGTGATTCGCAGGCGGTTTCCTGGCGCGGATGCAAGCCTGGAAGCGGACCTGAAGGCGTGTGAAGAGGCTGCGTGGGAAGAGCCGCTGGGGACGGCGGCGGCGCTCAAGCTGGTGCGGGCGTTGCATCGGCATCGCGCGATGCTGGAAGATGCGGCAAGGCCGGGCGCGCTGGCGCGCGGTGCGGGAGAGAATGGCGAGTCAGAATTTCGCTGAAGGACAACCGCAGATCCTTCGACTTCGTTTGGCGCAGAAGAACGCGCCACGCTTCGCTGAGGATGACAGTGGTACTTGTTGCGCGAACATCTGACTCAGGACGATCGAGGAATCTCAAACGAGAGGAACGGGCCGCATGAACGAGCCACCGACACAACCCCAACCGCCCGCCATGCCGGGGGCAACGACGCAGTTGATGCAGGAGGCGCGGGCCGGACTGGGGCGCGTGCTTGCCGGACAGAGCGAAGCCATCGACCAGGTGTTGATTGCGCTGCTGTGCCAGGGACACGCGCTGCTGGAAGGCGTGCCGGGGATTGCGAAGACACTGCTGGTGAAGGCCGCGGGGCGGCTGCTGGGACTGGGCTTTCAGCGTGTGCAGGCGACGCCGGACCTGATGCCGGCGGACATTCTGGGGACGACGATTCTGCGGCCGGGCGCGGAGGGCTTCAGCTTTCATGCGGGGCCGGTGTTCACAGACCTGCTGCTGGTGGACGAGATCAATCGCATGCCGCCGCGCACGCAGGCCGCGCTGCTGGAGTGCATGGAGGAGCGGCAGGTGACGACGGACGGCACGCGGCGGGCGCTGCCGGCGGGTTTCACGGTGTTTGCGACGCAGAACCCGGTGGACTTCGAGGGAACCTATCCGCTGCCCGAGGCGCAACTGGATCGTTTTCTGCTGAAGATACGGATGGAGTATCCGAGCGCGGCGGCGGAACTGGAGGTGCTGCGGCGGCATCACGCGGGCACGAGCGCGGGGCCGCTGGAGAACGCAGAGATCCGGCCGGTGGATGCGGCGCTTCTGGCGCGCGCGCGGGACGAGGTGCGCGGGATTCGCATCGAGGCGGAGCTGTATGAGTACATTCTGGCGATTGCGCGGCAGACGCGCGAGTGGCCGACGCTGCTGCTGGGCGCGAGTCCGCGCGCGGCGGTGAGCCTGATGCGCGTGGCGCAGGCGATCGCGGCGATGGATGGACGCGACTACCTGGTTCCGGATGACGTGAAGCGCGGGGTGGGGCCGGTGTTGCGGCATCGCGTGCTGCTGAAGCCGGAGGCGGAGCTGGAGGGCTTTGACGCCGACCGCGTGCTGGGCGACGTGATTGCCGCGGTGGTGGTGCCACGGCAATGAGGACGCAAGGGCTGCATCCCGATCCGGTGCGCGCGGCGTGCGAGCCGCGCCGACGGTGGGGATTCGGGCTGACGCCGCGCGCGATTGGCTTGCTGCTGGTTGGATTTCTCTGGCTGCTGCCGGGCTTCTGGCAGGGCAATTTGAGTTACCTGATGGTGGTGTGGGACGGGCTGGTGCTGGCCGCAGCTGTGCTGGATGGGATGCGGCTGCCGAAGGAGCGGGAGCTGACGGCGCAGCGCGCGTGGAGGAATGCGCCGGCGCTGGACAGCGAGACGGAGATCGAGCTGACGATTGAAAACCGCAGTGGGCGGGCGGTGGATTGCAGAGTGGTCGATGATCTTCCACCGGCGTTGACGGCGACGGCAGAGACGCTGCGCGTGAGATCGATTCCGCGGGTGGCGGCGACGGTGGGGTACTCCATTCAGCCGATGGAGCGGGGCGACTGCGAAGCGGGTTGGCTGTACGTGCGCTATCGTTCGCGGCTTGGCCTGGTGGAGCGGTGGGCAATGGCGCCGCTGGCGCAGCGGGTGCGCGTGTATCCCGCGCTGCGGCAGGGCGAGGAGCAGCAGATTTTTCTGGCGCGCAGCCGGCAGCTCGAGATGCAGTTGCGCCGGGCGCAGCAGCGCGGACTGGGACGGGACTTCGAAAGCCTGAGGGAGTATCGCGAGGGCGACGACCTGCGCGATGTGTGCTGGACGGCGACGGCGCGGCGGGGCGTGCCGATTGCGCGGCAGTACCAGACGGAGCGCAGCCAGGCGGTGTGGATTGTGGTGGACTGCGGGCGGCTGATGCGCGCGCGGGTGGCGGCGGCGAGCGGAGCGAACGCGGCGCAAGGGGTGGCGGTGCGCAGGCACTCCAAGCTGGACCTGGCCTGCACGACGGCGGTGGCGCTGGCGCAACTGGCGCTCTACTCGGGCGATCGTGTGGGGTTGCTGGCGTATGGACAAGGTGTGCAGCAGCGCGTGCTGCCGGGGCGCGGCGCGGCGCACCAGAGGCAGATGATCGAAGCGCTGGCGCTGGCGCGCGCGGAGGCGAGCGAGGCCGATCACCTGCGGGCAACGGCGGCGCTGAATCGCTGGCAGCCGCGGCGCGGGCTGATCTTGTGGATGACGGATGTGGCGGAGACCGCGATGCGGCCGGAGGTGATTGAGGGCGCGATGCAACTGATGCGGCGGCATCTTCTGCTGTTTGTCGCGATGGCGCAGCCGGAGGTGCGGCAGATGGCAGACCGCGAGCCGCGCAATGCGGAGGAGATGTTTGAAAGCGCGGCCGCGCAGCAGATGGCGGGCCGGCGGGAGCTGCTGCTGGCGCGGCTGCACGAGCAGGGTGCGCTGACGATGGACGCGCATCCGGCGACGCTGACGGCGCGGGTGCTGAACCAGTATCTGAGCGTGAAAGAGCGCGCGATGGTTTAAGGACGGGCCGGGCTGGCAGCGATGCGCCTGGCATCCGAAGCGAACTCGGCAAGTCGCAATCCCCGCACGATTCCCTTGCCTCGCTGCGGGAGGATTGTCATCATGGATGCATGCAGACTGTATACGACGCGGCGGGTGGCATCGACGGGCTGTGCCGTCTTGCCGACGCCTGGCACCGTCGCGTGATGGCCGATGACGTGGTCGCCCATGCGTTCAGCCATGGCTTCCACCCGCAGCATGTCGAGCGACTGGCCGCCTATTGGGCGGAGGCGCTCGGCGGCCCGAGCACGTATTCCGATTCCTATGGTGATGAGACGACCGTCGTCAAGATGCACAGCGGGAACGGAGAGCATGATGAGATGGATCGCCGCGCGATCGCCTGCTTCGACCAGGCTCTGGCCGATGTTGGACTGGCCAGCGACGGCGCGTTGCGGCAAGTGCTGCACGACTACTTTGCCTGGGCGACCACGTCAACGATGGCTCGCTACCACCAGTCCGCCGATGATGTGCCGAACGGCCTCAGCATCCCGCGATGGTCGTGGGACGGACTTCAGGCGTGAGTGCCGCCGACCGGGGCTCCCCACTTTAGCCGCGTCTTTTGCGGCTGGAGTGGGATAGCAGGAACTTTTCTCGACCCCACCTTGTACCCTCCCGCCCAAGCGAAGCTTGGACGGGGCACCCCATTGGTGAGAAGTGCATGTCGCGAGTATCCAGGGCGGGCCGCTCGCCCCGACTTCCCGATACAAGTCCCTCAACTGGAGGGATAATCTTCGTCAGAGGCCATGATAATGCAAAATGATGATCCGAGTTCGGCACTCGCAGCCTTGAACGACTCGGAAGATCGGTCGGAATTTCTACCGCATAAGGCATTGATTGCGACAGGGCTAAGCGCAGCCTTTGGTGCGGTCGCAGCCGCGACAACCGGCGCTGATGCCATATTGTGTGCGACTGCCGCAGGTTTCTTCACGATTGCTGCAGGCATCACTGCCTCTGTCGGTGAACGGAGACAGCGAGAGTTCGTTTCATGTCTACATAACGAATTCCATCGCAGAAGCGTCACGCCGGAGATGCTGGAGGAGAAGCTGAAATCCAGGGACGAAAACTTCCACGAGTTGCTCGCGGAAGCAGTGGTTCGATCGTCGGAAGCAAAATCGGCGGAGCGTGTACGTAGAATCGCGCATCTCTTAACAGCGTTCATCTTCTCTCCATACAGTCCTCAAGTGGAAGAGGCAAGGGTAATGCTGGAGATCGCAGGGAATCTGTTCGATATGGACGCTTTTGTGCTCGGCAGAATGTGGGATGCACAGCATGCCGATATTGAGCGAAGACAGGGGCACCCTGAATTGAACGACATCGTGACATCGTGGAGAAAACTGCGCGAAGCTCACAGCGAGTTTCGTGAAGATACTATCAATTCAAGCTGCGCACGACTTCAGTCGCACGGTCTCGTAATGCGGGTCGAGCCAGGGATGGGCCAGTTTGATCTTCAGACTTATGTCTGCGCAATAACTGATTTCGGGATTCGTTTCTATCTGTGGTGCCTCAAAGACCTCAATTAGTCCTCTGAAACGGGCATAGTGCCAGGATTCCGCGCTCCGGGCGGTTGACCGGCAAACCGGAAGTTGCGGCGTAGCGCGCTCTTCGCGGGGGGCAGAGCTGGAGGGTGACGAAGACCGAGGCGTGGATGCCGGGCGTCAGGCTTCCACTTCCGCGGGCCGCAACCGTTTTGCCAAGGCCCACTTGAGTTCTTCGATGCCTTCGCCGGTGACGGCGGAGATGGCGTGGAACTCGAGCTTGCGGCGCTTGGCGTGCGCGGAGAGCTTCTTCAGCTTGTCGGGATTGACGGAATCGATCTTGGTGGCGACGACGATCATGGGCTTGTCTTCCAGGCCGTGGCCGAAGCCGGCCAGTTCCTGGTTGATGACCTTGAAGTCTTCCACCGAGTCGGGACGGCCCGAGGCATCCGAGACATCGACCAGATGCACCAGCAGCCGGGTGCGCTCGATGTGGCGGAGGAACTGGACGCCAAGGCCCTGACCGAGATGCGCGCCTTCGATGAGGCCGGGCATGTCCGCGACGACGAAGGATTCCCGCTCCGGCTCCTCGCCGACGCTGACCACGCCTAGGTTGGGCTCGAGCGTGGTGAAGGGATAGTCGGCGATTTTGGGTTTGGCAGCGGAGATGCGGGAGATGAGCGTGGACTTGCCCGCGTTGGGATAGCCTACGAGACCCACATCGGCCAGCAGCTTCAGCTCGAGGCGAAGCTGGCGCTCCTCGCCGGGGCGGCCCAGCTCGTGCTCGCGCGGGGCCTGGTGGGTGCTGGTGGCGAAGTGCTGGTTGCCGCGCCCGCCGCGCCCGCCTTTGGCGATGACGACGCGCTCGTCAGGCGTGGAGAAGTCATGCACCAGCTCGCCGGTCTCCTGGTCATAGACCGATGTGCCTACGGGCACCTGCAGGATGATGGAGTTCCCGTCGAGGCCGGTACAGTTGGAACCCATGCCGTGCTCGCCGCGCTGGGCCTTGTGCTCGGGGTTGTAGCGGAAATGGATGAGCGTGTTGTGGCGTTGGGAGGAAACCATGACCACGTCTCCGCCGCGTCCGCCGTCGCCGCCGGAGGGGCCGCCGCGGGGGACGAATTTTTCGCGGCGGAAGGCCATGCAGCCGTTGCCGCCGTCGCCGGCCTTGACGCGAATTCGAGCTTCATCGATGAACATGGGTTCCTCAGGCCGGGCTCATCCGAGTCGGCGACCCGCGCCTCTGTGTGTGTTCACGGCGAGGCGCCGTCTCTTCAGTGTATCGAACGACGCATGGGAAGGTGGTGAAGGCCCCCTGGCGGACGGAGGCGGCAGAGGCCATGTGACCTTCGGGGAGGAAAAAGGACGGGGCTGGAAGGGGTGAGGATGAGAATGCTCTAAAATTCTGAGTGACTTCACACAACAGGTCATCCAGAGTCTGCGCGACGAGCGGTATTGGTGTGCGCGGACGGTGTGGAACTGAACCGGACCCGACGAGAGCGGGACGGCGTGTGGAGATGGGCTTTTCCTGGATTTGCCACGAGACGAGTTCTCTTGATGGCGGGCTGGTACGGGTGGAAGTGGCTGATGGTGGCCGCGCTGATGGCGATTGCCGGCGCGGGCGCGCCTGTCGGCGCGCAGAGTTCCACGGGCGCGCTGGCGGGACGGCTGACTGACCTGTATTCGCGCCCGATTGGGGGAGCGACGGTTGTGCTGCGCAACCGGGAGACGGGCGCCGCGCTGCAGGCGAAGACGAATCGAGATGGGGCGTATCGCTTTGGCTCGGTGCCGGCGGGGGAGTACTCGCTGGATGCGGAGAGCGCGGACCGGGGCCATGGTCACGTGGATGGCATTGTTGTTGCGGCGGGGCACGTGGCACACGTGCAGGCGGCGGTGCAACTGGAACCTGAGACAGCGGCAACCGCGAGTGAGCCGGCACAACCGGCGGCTGCTGCCCATATGGAGACGGCGCAGGCGGACGAGAGCAAGTTGGTTGTGGCGCGCGCAGCGCTGCAAGAGGCCGCGAAGAGACCGGAAAAGATTCCTGAAGTGCAGCAGGAGCGGGTGGAGTCGGCGCTGCGGCCGGAGGCGCTGCGTGAGCTGCGGATGAGCGGCGTGGCTGCGAATCCGGCAGCAAATCCGGCCCGGCAGGCAACGGCGCGGGTGAGCGCGGGAGACGGTTCGACACAGCAGGCGCAGATTTCGGCGACGGCGGCAACT
>JAGWML010000235.1 GCA_028873155.1 Acidobacteriota bacterium | reverse complement strand
GGAGCGGCAGGTGGCCCCGTCATCGCTTTCAAATCTGCGCCTTGAGGTTTGGGAGTGTGTGCCCCGCGTATCGCGGTCGTATGGCGATGAGCGGGCCGCGAAGGCTTGCTGTCCACTCCGACTCGATCTGCGCCACGCCCCGCATGCCGGTGGTGTAGTGGCTGACGCTGCTACCCCGGTACTGCTGGGGCGAGACGGCCAGTCCCCGCTTCACGGGATTGCGTGCTTTCCCATGTCTCAAAAGCGAGACATGGGGCACCCATGGTCTGGTGGCGGGTCTGCGGCCCTTCGATATGGGCCACCCGCCCGACGACCCGCTCATCGCGATAAGGCCGCGATGAACAGGGCACATGAGATTGTCATTGAAGTGCAGAGCCGCGAAGAATCGAAGGTAACGGAGCAGAGGGCGGGAACACGGAATGGTGATGGGCGTGTCTGGTAGACTCGCTGCACATACACTCCATGCTCTTTAAAGCTCTCAGTGCTGCTGTCTACGGAATCGACGCCAACCTCATCGATGTGGAAGTTGACTACAGCGGCGTAGTCACGGACCAGGATCATTTTCATACAGTGGGGCTGCCGGATGCGGCGGTGCGGGAGAGTCGCGACCGGGTGCGCGCGGCGATCAAGAACTCCGGCTACCTGATTCCGCCGACGCAAATCACGATCAACCTGGCGCCCGCTGATTTGAAGAAAGAAGGCTCGGGCTTTGACCTGCCGATCGCGCTGGGCATTCTGGGCGCGTATGGCGCGCTGCAGGTGAGCGATGTCAGCAATTTTCTGATGGTGGGCGAGCTGGGGCTGGACGGCGGCGTGCGCGCGGTGCCGGGAATGCTGCCGGTGGCGATTCTGGCGCGGGAGCGCGGGATTGCGAATCTGATTTTGCCGGCGGCGAACGCGGCCGAGGCGGCGGTGGTGGAGGGCGTGAATGTCTACCCGGTGTCGTCGCTGCTGGATGTGATCGAGCTGCTGAACTCGGCGGTGCTCGGCGTGATCCAGCGGGAGCCGTTTCGCGTTTCAACGGAGACGCTGCTGGGCGAGCTGCAGCACTTTGCCGTGGACTTCAAGGACGTGCGCGGGCAGCAGACGGCGAAGCGCGCGTTGGAGGTGGCGGCGGCGGGCAGCCACAATATATTGATGATCGGGCCGCCGGGCTCGGGCAAGACGATGCTGGCGAAGAGGCTGCCGTCGATTCTGGCGCCGCTGACGTTTGACGAGGCGCTGGAGACGACGAAGATTCACTCGGTGGCCGGCGTGCTGGACGCGGCGGCGGGGCTGGTGACGCAGAGGCCGTTCCGGTCGCCGCACCATACGATCTCAGACGCGGGGCTGATTGGCGGGGGGATTGTGCCGCGGCCGGGAGAGGTTTCACTGGCGCACAACGGGCTGCTGTTTCTGGACGAGCTGCCGGAGTTTCCGCGGAACGTGCTGGAGGTGATGCGGCAGCCGCTGGAAGACCACACGGTGACGATTGCGCGGGCGTCGATGTCGCTGAGTTTTCCGGCGCGGTTCATGCTGGCGGCGGCGATGAATCCCTGCCCGTGCGGGTTCTTCAACGACAAGTCGCGGGAGTGCCTGTGCACGCCGCCGGTGATTCAGCGCTATATTGCGAAGATTTCAGGGCCGCTGCTGGACCGTATCGATATTCATATCGAGGTGCCGGCTGTTCAATATAAGGAGTTGCGCGGCGGGGCGGCGGCGGAGGGCTCGGGGGAGATTCGCGAGCGGGTGCTGAAGGCGCGGGAGCGGCAGCGGGAGCGGTTCAAAAAGCACGGGGAAAAGATCTACTCGAATGCGCAGATGACGACGCGGCAGATTCGGACGTATTGCGAGCTGGGGCAGGACGCAGAGCGGCTGCTGGAGCGGGCGATGCAGCAGCAGGGGCTGACGGCGCGGGCGCATGACCGGATTTTGAAGGTGGCGCGGACGATCGCCGATTTGGAAGCTGTGGAAAATCTGACGGTGGCGCACCTGGCGGAGGCTATCCAATATAGGACGCTCGACCGGAGCTACTGGGCATGAGGGGTGTGTGCGCGGCACGGAGTTTGCATGAAAGAAAGGGCAAAAATGGACCGCATTATGAGATGACATGCGCATGCATGCGCCTGGAGTTGATTCCTTTAATTGATTGAAATGATTGATATTATCGATTACATTCAAGGTCGAAACGGGCGGGGGAGCGACAGGTAAAGATGGCGTAAAAAACTATTGACCCGCAGCGGGAGGCATTATACATTCAAGGGTGCCATCCGCAAGGGCAGATTGCACTACGCGATTCAGCGTTACTCTGTCGGTCTCCGCATCACTCCTGAGCCAGGGCTCTAAAGTTGGTGGGTTAGTGCGTGCTGATTTGGCGCACTGATACGGAACGACGGGGCGAGCCGGAGCCGGTTCGACAATCTGAAACCCTGACAGGGCAATTTGCCTGTTCCCTTTTTGCACGCAACTGCGTCAAAGTTTTTAGAACTCGATGTGGTTGTTTTGCGTCTAAGCTAGTGGACCGGGGCCGTGGGAGCGGCTCAAGTAACGAATGACTGCCAGTTGAACCGGCGGCGCCAAGGAGTTCCAGCCGGCTGCTGATTACAGAAGGAGAAAACAAACTTATGCGCTCTGATCTGATTTTTGGGGCACTGACTCATGTGTCCAACCGTTACCAGCTCTGCCAGTTGGCCAGCAAGGCGACCCGCAAGCTGCACAAGCCGAATTCGCGGCTGCAGGAGACCACGAACGAGGTTCTGGTCCGCTTCCATACCACGAATCCAACCTCTGCGGCTCCCGCGAAGGCAGCCGTAGAACAGCCGGTCCAGGCTCGTCGCGCAGCCTAACCGTTCCTTCCGCGAGTTTCACGTTCAGCTACAGACAGGTTGAAGGCAGCCAGGTTTTCATCGACTGCCCTGGGACCTGTATCTGTAGCTCCGTTGGAAGGATTCCACTCACAGAGTTGTTCATCGCACGCCGCATTATTCCCGCCTTGAACGTTCCGGAGCACTTCCCCCTCCCGAATCCCCCTGACCTCCTATCCCGTCCTACCGCAGGTGAATATGACCATTGCAGAACTTAAAGAGAAGAACATTACGGAACTGAGCCGCATTGCGCGCACGCTGGAGATTCCCGGCGCGAGCGGCCTTCGCAAGCAGGATTTGATCTTCAAGATTCTGCAGGCGCAGAGCGAAAAAGAGGGCCACATCTTTGCCGATGGCGTGCTGGAGATTCTGCCCGACGGCTATGGATTTTTGCGCTCGCCGGACTACAACTACCTGCCGGGACCGGACGACATTTACGTATCGCCATCACAGATTCGCAAGTTTGATCTGAAGACCGGCGACTCAATCAGCGGCAATGTGCGTCCGCCGCACGAGGGGGAGAAGTATTTCGCCCTGGTAAAGATTGAGGCGATCAACTTTGAGTCGCCCGAGGAGACACGCAACAAGATTCTCTTCGACAACCTGACGCCGCTGTATCCCGAAGAGCGGATCAAGCTGGAGACAACGCGCGAGGCCGTGAGCGGCCGCGTGATGGATCTGCTGACGCCTGTGGGCAAGGGCCAGCGTGGCCTCATCGTCGCTCCGCCGCGCACCGGCAAGACGATGCTGTTGCAGTCGCTTGCCAACTCCATCACCGCCAACCAGCCTGAGGTGGTGCTGATTGTGCTGCTGATCGACGAGCGGCCGGAAGAAGTGACGGACATGCAGCGCTCGGTGAAGGGCGAAGTGATCAGCTCGACCTTTGATGAGCCGGCGGCGCGGCACGTCCAGGTGGCCGAGATGGTGATCGAGAAGGCGAAGCGACTGGTGGAGCACAAGCGCGACGTGGTGATTCTGCTGGACTCGATTACGCGCCTGGCGCGCGCTTACAACACGATTGTGCCGCCTTCGGGCAAGGTGCTCTCGGGTGGCGTGGACTCGAATGCGCTGCAGCGGCCGAAGCGGTTCTTCGGCGCGGCGCGCAACATCGAGGAGGGCGGATCGCTGACGATCATTGCCACGGCGCTGGTGGATACGGGATCGCGCATGGATGAAGTGATCTTTGAAGAGTTCAAGGGCACGGGCAATATGGAAATCATTCTGGACCGGAAGCTCGTAGACAAGCGCGTCTTCCCGGCGATCGATATCCAGCGCTCGGGCACGCGTAAGGAAGAGCTGCTGATTCCGAAGGAAGACCTGCAGCGGATCTGGGTGCTGCGCAAGGTGCTGAATCCGCTGTCTCCGGTAGAGGCGATGGAACTTCTGATCAGCCGACTGGAGAAGGTGCGGAACAACGCGGAGTTC
>JAGWML010000018.1 GCA_028873155.1 Acidobacteriota bacterium | reverse complement strand
AGAAATCAGGTGCGGTTGAGCCTGGTTCCTCTCCTCCATCTTCGGCCGCGGCTCTCGATTCCGACTCCGCGGCCGCAACCTTTTCAAGGCAGCAAACACGAAACACACACGGCATGGTCTCCGCGCGAGGCCATGCCGTTGTTGTTTCTCCCACAAGGAAGGTGCGCGTGAACGTGCGAGAGCAGTTGCGAGAGATCTGGCGGCAGGCCACCCATCAACCCAATGGCCGCAGGACCGATATGGCGGCAGGCGCCGTGGACGCCGAGGCGGAGCGCAAAACGCTGGCGCTTCCGGCCATCCTCAGCCCGGTGCAGTTCCCCGGCAAGCTGTTGCCCAAGCCCACGCCGATGAACCTGCGCCGCTTTGCCGAGACGCCCGTCTTGCGCCGCTCGGTCCCGGTGGAGCGGCGCCGTTGGCCGGCGAAGCGGCTGCGCACGAGTAACAGAGTTCAACAAATCAGCGCATCTCCGCGGCCGCACAGAACAAGGCGGCGCGCGGAGGCGAATGCAGATGGGCGGAGAGCGCATGCGATTGGAAGCAATGGCGGTGAACATACCGCATGTAGACGGGCATCCCAACCGGGTGCCTTTCGAGGGTGTACTCACAGTGGTGAACGCGGCCAGCGACAAGGCTCCGGCTGGAGCCCGCGGCCACCGCGTCCTGCTTACGCGCGAGGCGGCGCACAACGCGCTGCCCTCGCTGCTGGGCATGGCCGTGGACTACCGGCCGGGATGGGACGGCCACGACGCACGGCGCAAGATTGGCCTGCTGACCGAGGCCAACCTAGCCGGCAACAAGTTAGTGGTGCGCGGCTATCTCTACGCGCGCGACTTTCCTGAGGTTGCGAAGGCAATCCAGGCACAGGCTCCCGAGGCGCTCGGCATGAGTTACGAACTTGCCGACGCGCGCGTGGAAGACATGCGGGCCGAGATATGGAAGCTGACCCGCGTCACCTTTACCGGAGCGGCAATTCTGCTTCGCGACAAGGCGGCCTACCGGGCCACCAGCTTCCGTATGGCAAGCTGATTCACCTGGTAAGTCAACCGGCACAGAGCCAGAGGCTCCGCACAACCATGCGGAGCCTTTGGTCTTTCTGCCGGTCCCGCAGCTTACCCAACCTGAAGAAAGGAATGCAATGGAAGAGAAACAGGTACACATCGAAGAACGGCTGGAAGCCGCTGCCACACAGCTCGAGCGCACGCTGCACCTGCTCGAAGAGCGGCAAAGCCTCATCACCGGCGAAGTGGAGCGCATCTCGGCCACTGTGGAGCAGAGCCGCCGCGAGGCGGAGCTGGCCGAAAAGCTGGCCGCCGCCGAGCGCGAACTCGAGCAGCTCAAAGCCTCGGCTGCGAGCCCTTCGCCGGTCGCGCCGCTGGCGCCTCTGCGCAAGACCATCCCCGCGGCCACCTCGGAGATGCTCGCAAAGCACGGCATCGGCGACGGCCCCGTGGACGTGCGCACGCTCGACGCGGCGCTCGCCGGCCTCAGCCTCGAGCAGCGCATCGCGGTGAAGAGCCAGTTGCTCCGCGCCGGCGCAATTGCTTAAAGGCAGCCTCTAGCTACTAGCTTCCAGCTACTGGCTACCGACTCGCCACGCGCACAGGTTTGCGGTATTGGATCCGGTCTTCAGCAGAAGGACGAATCAAGCACTTACCGCAGCGATGAGTCACCCACGTCAACCCAGGCACGAACAAGCTAGCAGCTAGGAGCTAAAAGCTAGCAGCTACCATCCGCCCCATGGAGGGGGCAACAAGCCATGAACGCATCCTTTGCAGACATTCACGCGGCAGCCGATTTCATCGGGCCGGGCGCAGTCGAAGTGCCCCTGTACCAGACCGAGATCTTCGACATCTGCCGTCGCTCCAGCCCCTTTGGCCAGCGCATCAAGCAGGTGCCCGCCACCGGCCATCCCTCGCGCTTCTTTGAGGAAACGGCGATTCCCAATCCCGGCACCGCCGGCTTTGTGAATCCGCGCAGCATCTCGGCCCCGGTCGTCAGCCCCACGCGCGTCGAGCGCAGCGTGCCGCTCAAGGCCATCGTCTCGCAGATTAACTACAACCTCTTCGACATCGAGCTGGGCAATCAGCAGCAGCAGTTCGCTTACCTGCAGGCCAAGGACCTGGTCGATACCGTCAGCGGCGTGATGGTCACCCACGACGTGGCGCTGTGGAACGGCAACGACACCAGCCTCAGCTCGCCGACGACCACGCAATACATGGGCGCCATTGGGCAGATTCAAAGCGGCGGCAACACCACCACCGTTGGCACCACCGCGTCGATCGTGGACGGGCTTAAGTCCACCGTCGCGCAGATGGTCGCCAACAACGGCTATCACGTGCGTCCCACAGCCATCTACGCCAACCCGGTGCTGCTGGACCTGATTGACCGCGAGATGAAGACCGAATTCAACGTGGTGCTCAACACCGACCAGATCACCGGCGGCTTCCGCGTGAAGATGCTCTCCACGCAGGCCGGCGACCTGCCGTTGATTCCAGACTGGAGTCTCGGCTACACCGGCACGCCCGGCTCGGGCACCGCGGTGCTCCCGGCCTACATCGTCACGGAAGATCTGATCGAGTACCACTGGCTGGGCGATCCCACGCCACGCATCTTCCAGCTCGGTCTGCCGGGCTCGCTGACGTATCAATATGTCGCGGTCAAGTTCGGCGGCATCGTGGTCAAGGGCGCGAACTACGCGCACTACCAGGTGCTCGTCGACCGCTAGTCCGCAACACAGCCGCTCCGGCGGTTGATGCACAGAGCACGTCTCCTTGGGTGGATGGCCCATGCCTTCTGCGCTTCCTCTTGGACAGGGAAGCGCGGCGGGCATGGGCTCTTTTTTTCAAGCAGCAGTTTCACTTCGCAACAGGAAGGGTGAGGTATGGCATATCTGCAGCCAGCGGATTACCCGAATTATGGATTGCCGGCCGGAACTTCAGCAGACTGGATTACCGCGGCCACGGCGCTGATCAACAGCTTCTGCAGGCGGCCGGACCTGAACGTGATCCAGTACACAGAGCGGCTGCGCGTCGTCACCGGCTCGCAGACCGTGCGACTCAGTTATCTGCCTCTGGCGCCGCTGGGCGCGGCTACGTCGCCGCTGGTCTCTCTCGAAGGCCGCTACACCAAGCCGCGCCGTGGCGAGATTCTGAGCGACCCTGTCTTCGAGATCGTGTGGGCATTTTCTCTGCCCGGCCAGTGGACCACGATTGATCCCAGCCAGGTGGACTTCGATCCCAGTACCGGCGAGCTCACGCTGCCCTGGAACATCCTCGGGCTGCCATTCAACGAAGTCTCAGTGACCTACACGGCGGGACTGACAACCATCGGCGACGACGTGAAATCAGCCTGCGCGCAGATTGTGCGCAATGCCCAATCGACGCCCGCGCTGAACGCGAGCCGCTCGCGCATGGACACGATGTGGATGGAGTACTTCTCAAGTTCGCTGCTCGACGAGACCGTGCAGGCGTGGTTGCGCCCGTACGTAGCGAACAGGCTGGGGTGAGCGATGAGCGATACAGCACCGCGTAATCCGGTAGGTGCGCCGCAGATGCTGGCCGATGCGCTGCTGCGCAGCGTGGGCGGAGCCTCTGCCACCCTGCGCATGACAGGCGTGAGCGCACCCAACAGCCAGTCGGAGGTGGGACTGGTGGCGACGACATTTTCTGACGCGGTGGTGAGCCCCGTCGTGATGCGCCGCGTGCGGCCCACATGGGAAAAGGACGGGCAGCCGCAGTGGGAGATGTTTCTCTCCGCGACATCCATTGAAGCGCAGGTCAGCGCGCTTGACTTCGGCTCGGCGCAGGCGTTGTTGGCCGCGACGCTGGCCATCACGGTGGGCGGCCAGGACTACCTCATTGAGTCGATGACGGCCAACGAAGCCTTCGGCCAGGTGTATCTCTACCGGTTGCTGGTGCGCGAGGCGCGCCCGCAGGCGGTATGAGGAAGGCAGCTACTAGCTTCCAGCTCGATTACGGGCAGCGCTGGATCAACAGGGAACAAGGAAAACGCAATGCAAAACGCGAAGGACTCTTTTTACATGGCGCTGCGCACGCGGCTGGCGGCGATCAATCCGAATCGCACCATCCTGCTGCGCGGCGCGCTGCGGCCCGGCATCTTTGTGGAAGAGGCCGAAGCGCCGTATGCGCAACTGCCCAACGATGTCTTTGTGCTGCGCTGGCTGGCGATGGGCATCGAGGTGAATCTGCCCGCGACGATGGCAGCGCAGGAGTGCGAGGTGATCTACCAGACCTGCGGCACAGAGGCCTTTGGCGGGCTGGATCGCGGCCGCCAGCTGAGCGAGATGGACGAAGAGCTGGTGGCGATGCTGCAGCCGTTTCAAACGCCCAAGATGAACTACGCCATGCAGCCCGCGGCAGCGATGCTGACGCAGGTCTTCTGGGACGAGCCGCAGTTCGCGCCGGTGCAGGCGCAGCGCGACCGGATCACGCGCTCGGCAAAGATGGTGATCTACAGCTACCAGGAGCAGGGGGAATAGATGGCCGCGAACTGGTTTCAAGCGCCCGCGCCGGTGGCGCGCCGGGTGCGTGCGTATTTTGCGCCGGTCAATCGTGCGTCGCAGACGCCGGTGCTGTTTGACGCATCGCAGCAGGGTGCGTTCAGTTTGAGCGCTCCACCCGTACCGTGGATGGACTTGGGATTCATCCAGAACTTTGCGCGCAAGCCTCTGAGCAAGAGCGCGCCGGTGATGACGGGCATTCCCGCCGCGCCGCTCGACCAGGTGCGCGAGACGCTGGAGGCGCAGGTGAGCTTCGAGTTCCTGAGCTGGACGAAGCTCACGATGGCGCTGGCGACAGGCTCGCAGCACATGAACCTGCCGGTGCCTGCCACGGGAGCGACGCCAGCCGCCGATGGCGCAACGGCCGCGACGGCCGTGGTGGTGCAGAGCGGGTCGACAGCAACGAACATCGTGCTGGCCTCGACGGATGCGGCGAAGTTCGCCGCGGGACAGATTGTCGCGGTGGATGTGGACAACACCGGGCAGACGGGCTTTGTAGGCGCGCCGGTAGCGGGCGCGTATCTGCGACAGGCGGCGACGGATGTGGACTACATCCGGCGCGTGACCTTCAACGTGGCGCTCGTCTCCGCGGTGAGCACAACGGGGCTGACCCTGGCTACACCGCTGCCCGGCGGCGCGCCCGCATCGAATGCGAAGCTGCAGGCGCTGACGGGCTTTGTGGATCGCGAGGGAGGCAGCTTTTACCAGGAGTGGTCGGCGCTCTTCCTGCTGCATGGCGGGCAGGGCGAGCGCATCTTCTTCCACTATCCGCGGCTGCAGGCGATGAACGGCGCGGAAGAACTGGGCGTGCCGATGGATTCGAAAAACAAGCTGGGCATGCAGCGCGTGCTGCTGAAGGCGCAATTCACGGCGATGCCGGTGACGGATCCGCTGGATGGCGAGCGCGTGCTGTGTTATCGGAGCTTCCTGCCGGCCCCGAATGCGGCGGTGTGAGGCGACGATGGAGCCCAGGTCTCAGCAGCGAGACCTGGGGGCGAGGTTTGTGGTCTCCCACCCATGTAGCCCGCTGAAGCGGGCGCCATGGATGGGGCATCCAAGTTTTGAGTGAGTAAGGAAGTAAAACGGCGAGGAGCACGATGAAGATTACGATCCAGGGACAGGACTACACGGCGGCGTTGGATGCGGCGCATCCGCTGACGATTGCACGCACGCTGAATGAGCCTTCGGTGTGCAGGCTGTGGCTGAGCCTGCCCGCGGACGGGTCGCTGGCCGCGCCGGTGCGGTATCAGCCGCTGGCAGTGACGGGCGACGATGGCACGGCGTACTTCACGGGCTACATTGCGGTGAGTCCGCTGCCGGAGTATGCGGGCGTGAGCTTGCGCGGGCCACGGTATCGCATCGCAATTGAAGCCATCAGCGATGAGCTGCTGCTGGACCAGCGCACTGTTGCAGTAAGCAAAACAGCGGCAGGCGTGACGGCGGGCAGTCTGCTGAGCAATCTGGTGGAGCACACCGGTGCGACGAATCTTTCGACGGCGGGGCTGACGCTGACAGCGCCAGTGGCGCATTTCGATGCAGAGCCGGGCGCACCGTGGAGCAAGAGCACGGGGCTTGTCGCTTCCGGCGCGCGCGCTGCGTATCGTGCGGTGAATGGCGCCCTTACGGTGGCGGCGGCACAGTCCACCGTGCACCCGCTGAACGAGACGGATGGCAGCCTGACGCTCGCTTCGCTCACATTGAATGGCACGGCAAAGCGCGCGCTGGCGAATGACGTGACCGTGTGCGGCGCGGCTGAGCCTCAAGCGTATGTAACGGAGCATTTTCTCGGCGACGGCACAACGACGCAGTTCTTTCTGGCCGAGGATCCATACTTTCCGCCAGCTTCGAAGTCGATTCTGATTCATGAGCTCTTCAATGAGCCGGCGATCAATGCGCAGCTTTGGACGAACTCCGGCGGGGCAGGCTACCTGACGCTGGGCGCGAATGGCCTGTCGATGCAGGGCGGCAACGGGATTGACGGCGACACGATGTTGACGTGGATGGACCCGATGGAGATGGCGGGCACACTGCTGCTGGAGGCGGCGGGCGTGCAACTGGCCGCGGGCAGCACGGGAATCATCGCAGGCATGTTCACCGGGACGGACACGCTGGCGAGTTGCACGGCGGGCTTTCAGGCGACGGCGGCAAGCGGCACGGGTACGGTGACGCTGCAGCCGGTGGTGCAGGGCGTGGCGACGGGCACGACGTACACGGTGAATCCGGCGAACCAGTACGCGCTGCGCGTGCGCGTGCACTGTCCCGAGACGGCGCGCGGCGGGCAGGTGTACTCGAGTTACGACGACAACGGCGTGGTGACCTATGGGGGCACGTGGAACCTGGCGCCGGGCAAGCTGCTGTTTGAGCTGCAGGAGTTTGTGAACGGCGTGGGCGGGATGCCGGTGGCCTTGTACGACGGCGTGGTGGCGAATCTGCCGGGCACGTGCCAGGTGGCGGCGGTGAGCAGTTTGAACTTGCAGGGGTCGATGCGCGAGCTGAATCTGACACAGCTCGGGTCGGGTTGGGTGGTGTGTACGCCGTCGGGCGGGACGGCGTACACCCGCAGGGTGGGTTCGACCGCGCAGGGTGGAGAGTGCCACCTGCTGCGCACGGGCAAGCTCGTGTTTTACACGGGCTTTGCCCCGCCTGCAGGAGAACAGATTGCAGTGAGCTATCGCACGGTGGGGCGCGCGGTGGGACGCGCGGTCAATGCGGCGAGCCAGCAGTCGATGGCCGCGGCGGGACTGCCGAGCGTGGCCGCATGGATGGGTTCGGTGACGAATCCGGCGGCGCGCAGTTCGGCGGACTGCCGCAGCGCGGCGCAGGCGCTGGCGCAGGCGGCGGCAAGCGTGAGCGCGCTGTGGAGCGGGACGTACAAGGGTCCGCGCACGAGCTTTGCCGCGGATGTGTGGCCGGGGGATGCGCTGCTGCTGCAGGCGCCTTCGACGAATCTGAATGCGCAGGTGGTGGTGCGGACGGTGAAGGTGAGCTACACGGTGAGCGCTCCCGAACAGGTGGAGTATGCGATGACGTTTGCCAACGACTGGGCAGAAGACCTTGCTATCAAAATGGATACCAAGAATCTGATGGATACCTGGTTGCCTGCGCTGGTCAACCCCACGTTTGCAGCCAACCTGAGCGGGCTTGCAGTGACGGCGATGAGCGGCGCGACCGTGACGCTAGCGACGGGCGCGACGGCGCCGGTGGGCGGCGGGTTTGAGATTCGGCGCAGGGACTGGTGCTTCCAGCCGGGCGAGGATACGGACCTGGTGATGCGCGCGTCGGTCTCGACGCTGACGTTTACGCGGGTGGCGGCGAGCGATCGGTACTACATCCGGATGTATGACGGGGCGACGCCGCCGAATTACTCGGAGTTTTCTGCGGCGCTGTTTTTCAATTTGCCGCTGGCGTGAAGGTCGGGGCTTGGTGGCTTCCCAGGTCTCAGAAGCGAGACCTGGGGCACCCGGCGTGAGGTTGGGTGAAGTGGTTTCCCACCCATGCCGCCCGCTGCGGGCGGACGTCATGGATGGGGCAACCAGAGTTGCTGTGCTGCGGAACTCGCAACGCGTATGGATGGGGCACCAACAGGGGATGAAATGTTGGGAATGGAGCTGAGTGCATGCGGATGATGAATGAATTTGAGGCGCAGGTGCTGAGCGACTTGTGCGTGCTGAAGACGCAGATGAATGGGCTGATGGGCGATGGCAACGGCGGACGGATTGCCGATCTGGAGCGGCGCATGGAGCGGCACGAACAGAACTGGCAGCGCGCGAAGGGCGTGCTGGCCGCGGTCAGTGTGGTGTTTGCGGTGATTGAGGTAGCGGTGCAGGCGTGGCTGCGAAAATGAGGACCACTCAGAGAGCGGCGCATGGCGAAAAGGCGTGTACACTGCCCAAGAGTGGAGGTTGATCGTATGCAAGTACAGATTCAGGGCACAACAATGCCGGTGCTGAATGTGCAGCTTGAACCGAATGAAAGTGTCTTCTCAGAGAGCGGCGAGCTGTCGTGGATGACAGCGTCGATCCAGATGACGACGCACACGCAGATGGGCGGCGGCGGTGGGCTGTTTGGCGTGCTGAAGCGCGTGGCCGGCGGCGGCAGCATCTTCATGACGGAGTATCGCGCGCTGCAATATCCGGGCGTGGTGTCGTTTGCGACGAAGGTGCCGGGACACATTGTGCCGGTGGAGGTGGGTCCGGGGCAGGAGTACCTGGTGCACCGGCATGGTTTCTTGTGCGCGATGCCGCAGGTGACGATCGGCGTGGGCTTTCAGCAGTCGCTGGGCGCGGGGATCTTTGGCGGGGACGGCTTTCTGCTGCAGCGCGTGGGCGGCATGGGCACGGCGTGGCTGGAGCTTTCCGGCGAGCTGGTGCAGAAGACGCTGGCGCCGGGCGAGGTGCTGCGCGTGCATCCGGGGCATGTGGGCGCGTTTCAGGCGTCGGTGGGGTTCCAGATCATGACCGTGCCGGGGATCAAGAACATGATCTTCGGCGGCGATGGAATTTTTCTGGCGGTGCTGCAGGGGCCGGGGACGGTGTGGCTGCAGACGCTGCCGATTTCGCGGCTGGCGCACCAGATCAGCGAGTATCTGCCGCGGACGGAGAGCCGGCAGGTGGGCCCGGTGACGGGCGGCGCGCTGCTGGGCGGCATCGTGGGGTCGATCCTGGGCGGGGATCAATAACAGAGCGCGACGCGGGCGGAATCGTCTGATGATTCCGCCGGCTCGGAGATTGCTTTAGCGGCCGGGCCACTCTTCGACGACGACGCCGAGGTCGTTGAGCTGCTGGATGGCGGCTTCGACGTTGCGACGGATCTGGGGGTGGTCTTTGGCGGGGGCGGCGGGCGCTTCAGCGACGGCGACGACGCGGCCATAGCGCCAGGCTTCGGGGGGCAGGGCGGTGACGGCCTCGGCGAGGTCGGCGAGGCGGATCTGCATCTCCTGGCGGCGGGCGGCCTCGGGGCGCAGCAAGGTGCCCTGGCCCATGGAACTGGTGTTGGCGTCTGTGAGCAGGATACGGAGATCGATCTTGTCGGCCTCGACGGTGAGGAAGGGATTTTCCCAGCCGGAGGGGTCGTGGATGTCGACGTAGAGGCTCTTGGTGGGGAGCGGGATGGCAGCGAGGGCGGCGCGCTGCTTGTCACGGAGGGTGGCGGTGGCCTGAGCTTTCTGCTCGGCAGTGGCGGCCTTCTGCGCGACGCCTTCGACGGCCTGCTCTTCTTTGTGACAGGCGGCGATGGAGAGCGCGAGCAACAGTGCGGCGGCGGGCCAGTGTTTGCGGGGGAGGGCGGGCTTCACGAGGTTCAGGATAGCAGGGGGTGCGGTTGCAGCTCACGCGACGGCGTGAAGCGATGCAAACTTAGGCTTCCACCCGTAAGTTTCGACGGATACTCGCACTCGTACCGCACACGTGGAATTTCAGATTGCAGGGCCTTCGCAGTAATTGAAAGAGCACGTCTCTAAGTTCCCATTTTCAATTACTTTGTTTTATGGTTAGGCCCTTTTCCGAGGGCCTTGATTTTACTCTCGATACTTTCGAACCGCTCCATAAGGTCGCCTACCGTAGCTTCCTCTACTTTCGGATCCCGTTCTTGGAAAAATTCTTCAACGTCCTTCCACCGGGCGCCCTGCTTATTAAACCTTGGTTCTAGTGCGGTGATGAGTGCTCCCTCAATCTCATTGAGCAGCTTCTCACCTCTCGTCTTGAACACCTTTTGACCGTTGTCTAGTTTTGAAAGAGTTCCGTTCTTATTCACCCTTCTGAAGCCAAACCAGGTGAAGTAGTCCCAGCGATTCCAAAGATGATCTGTTTCGTGGTCGTTGAGTCTACTCAATAACTTCTTTCTTCCACGGCCGACCTGCCCAATATAAATTGGCATGAAATCTTTGTCGTAAAGTACATAAATCCCAATCTGTTCTCTGAAGTCTGCTTCGCGATTACCCGTGACATAACCTTTAAGATGACCCTTGTTGCCAAGGCCTCCTCTACCGAAATTGATGTACTTCCTTTCCCACAGCCGCCCGAAATTCTGGATTAGCATGTTTCTCCTATCCTGAAATTATCTCGTGGAGTTAATGCCTTCCTGCGCATCTTACAACATTTGTGACGTGGTTACGGCACACACGTAGCTATATCAATGCGGTTGTAAGTGCTGTGGGGCCTCAATTACAGTGGCGCTACGTGCCCTGCCGGGTGGGGGCGCGCTTTTCGCGGAAGGCGGCGGCTTTCCGGGTGACGCCTTCGACGGCTGCTGCTCCTTATCACTGCTGTACCTACTCTTGTGCGTTGTCATCCTGAGGAGCGCAGCGACGAAGGAACTGCAGTTGCTTTTCAGGAGTTCATGCGGTCCTGCGCCCGGAGATAATCCGCAGGCTCGCAGTCGTACCATTCGCGGCTGAGATCGATCCATGCAGGATTCGTGGATTCGATAAGTGCAATCTTTCTGGATCGTTTCCAGCCTTTCAATTCCTTTTCCCGTGCGATCGCATTCTGCACAAGCTGGTGGCACTCGAACCAGACGAGACGATCGCAGTTATAGCGCGCCGTGAATCCGGCGTGCTCTTTCCATTTGTGCTGGAAGGCGCGTTTGTGCAGGTCGCTGGTTACCCCAACGTACAGCGTCCGGCTGCGGCTGGCCATGATGTAGGTGAAGTAGCTGTGTTCCTGCATGGGACTCATCGTACGCGGAAGAGCCGGAGCGATGGTGTGACGAAAAGCAAATGCAGATCCTTCGGCTTCGCCTCAGGATGACAGCCGGGTAGAGGGGCCGGCAATGCGACCGGCTAACCGGAGATTGACCCGTTCTCGCTGCGTGCGCTGTGTACGAGATGCTGCGCTGCGGTGGAGTGCGTGGCGCGCGGCGCTATTTGCTTTGCCAGGTGGGTGTGCGTTTCTGGAGGAATGCGGCGGTGCCTTCGGCTTTGTCGGCGGTGGCGCAGAGCTCGCCGAAGAGTTCGGCTTCGCGGCGGAGAGCGGGTTCAAGGGGCAGGTCGAGTCCTTCATCGACGGCGCGGAGGGTGCTGGCGACGGCGAGGGGCGCATTGGCGGCGATCTGGTGGGCGAGGGCTTCGGCGCGGGGCATCAGTTCCGCGGCGGGGTGGACTTCATCGACGAGGCCGATGCGGAGGGCTTCCTGCGCAGAGATGATTTCGCCGGTGAGCAGCAGCTTGAGCGCGGCGCCGCGGCCGGTGAGGCGGGGGAGGCGCTGCGTGCCTCCGTAGCCGGGCAGGAGGCCGAGCTTGATTTCGGGCTGGCCGAGGCGGGCGGTGTCCGCGGCGAGGCGGAGGGTGCAGGCCATGGCGAGTTCGCAGCCGCCGCCGAGGGCAAAGCCGTTGATGCAGGCGAGGACGGGCTTGCCGCAGGTTTCGATGAAGCGAAAGACGGCCTGGCCGCGGAGGGAGAGCTCCTGGCCGGTGACGGCGCCGGTGGCGGCGATCTCGCGGATGTCGGCGCCGGCGGCGAAGGCCTTGTCGCCCGCGCCGGTGAGGAGGATGACGCGGAGGGCGGGGTCTTGCGCGAGGCGGTTCATGGCGTGGGCGAGCTCGGCGAAGAGCGCGGCGTTGAGCGCATTGAGCACCGTGGGCCGGTTCAGGGTGAGGGTGGCAACGGGGGGGCGCAGGTCAAGGAGGATGTGGACGTAATCCATGGCGGAAGCAGGGTAGCAGATCGGGGCGGGGTGTGCTGTGCGGGCGGGCAAAAAGAATCGGGTGGCAGCCGATTTGTGCGGCGCCACCCGAAATGACATTGCCAGAAATGTACAGGCCAATCAGGAGACAAAGACAGAGTAGCTGGCCGACGGGGCGGCGTCTTGAGCCGTTGGAGGGATGGCGCGGTCCATCTATAGGTGGAGGGCGCGACGGCAGCGCGGCGGAAGTTGCGCACAGGCGCGGGTGAACGAGTAGTGTGGAGTTGCGCGGAGATTGAGGCGCGCGGCGCGGGTTGAGAGACGGAAAGGCCAATTCGGAGCGGGGTTGCGTGCGGGGGTGGGCGCGGCGGGCGCTGGCCGGATGGTGGCTGGCGGGCGCGGCGTTGAGCGGATGGGCGCTGGAGCCGGCAACTCCGCTGGCCGAGTATGCGCGGCAGGCGTGGGTGATGGAGAACGGGCTGCCGCAGGATACGGTGCAGGCGCTGACGCAGACGCGGGACGGCTTTGTGTGGATCGGCACGGAGGCGGGGCTGGCGCGGTTTGACGGCGTGGCGTTTGCGGTCTTCGACAAGAATTCAAATCCGGCGCTGCCGAGCGGGGATGTGCGCTGCCTGCTGGAGACGAGCGACGGCGCGCTGTGGGTGGGCACGAGCGACGGCCTGGCGCGATGGCAGGGCGGAACGGTGCGCACGTTCACGACAGAGGACGGACTGCCGGGGAATACGATTCTGGCGCTGCGCGTGAATGAGCGCGGCGCGGTGCTCGTCTCGACGGAAAGCGGCACGGTTGGGATTGAGGATTCGAAGGTCGTACCGGCGATTGCCGATGCGGGCGCGGGTGCGGCGGCGTTTTCAGCCCGGCTGACGGATGGGAGCCGGGCGCAGGCCACGGTGAGCACGGTGACGCTGACGCAGCACGGCAAAGAATCGCAGTGGAGCGTGCGCAAGGAGTTGCCGGGCAGCCGCGTGCAGGCGCTGTTTGCGGATCGCGAAGGCTGCCTCTGGATTGGGACGAATGGCGGGCTGGCGCGCATTGTGCATGGGGTGGTGCAGCGGCTTGCGGTGACCGATCCGCTGGCGGGCGCGTCGATTCTGACCATGATGGAAGACCGCGAAGGCGATGTGTGGGTGGGCACGGAGACGAGCGGGCTGCATATTCTGCGCGACCAGCGCTTCCGCACCATCAGCATGCACGAGGGGCTGAGCTCCGATGCAACAACGACGGTGGTGGAGGACGGCAAGGGTGCGCTGTGGATTGGCACGAGCGGCGGGGCGCTGAATGTGTTTCGGCGGAGCGGGGTGAAGAGCGGCGCGGCGAGCGTGTATGCGGTGCGGGATGTGCTGCTGAGCGACGTGATTCTCTCGCTGGCGGCGGCGCCGAACGGCGATCTTTGGGTGGGTACGCCGGATGGCCTGAACCGGATTCGCGGAAGCGCGGTGGACGCGTACACATCGGCGGATGGATTGCCGGATGACTTTATCCGTTCGCTGCTTGTCGACGCGGATGGATCGCTGTGGATTGGCACGCGGCGCGGGCTGGCGCACTGGATGTTTCCGGCGGGCGGCGCAGGCAGGGAACATGCGGCGGCGAAGATTGTGACCTATACACAGGCCAGCGGGCTGGGCAGCGACCTGGTGGGCGCGATGGCGCGTGACAAGGCGGGGGACCTGTGGGTGGCGACGTTTGCAGGCCTGTCGCGACTGCATGGCGGCGCGATTACCAATTACACGACGGCGAACGGACTGAGCAGCAATGTGGTGACGGCGCTGCTGGCCAGGCCCTCGGGCGAGCTGTTCATTGGCACGCAGGACCATGGGTGGAATCTGTGGGACGGTCATTCGTTCAGCGCGCCGAAGGGGCGCGGGCTGAGCGAAAAGAGCATTCACGCGATTCTGGATGATGCGGGGAATCATCTTTGGTTTGCGACGGACGAGGGGATTGCGCGGTGCGATTGCACGATGACGGCGGAGTGCACGCACTGGATTGAGTTTGGCCCGGCGGATGGGCTGCGCAGCCGGGAGACGGCGACGAACAGTCATCCCTCGGCGTGGCGTTCGCGGGACGGGCTGCTGTGGTTTGCGACGCCGAAAGGGCTGGTGGAGGCCGACCCGGCGCATTTTGCGATCAACACGGAGCCCCCGCTGGTGGCGATTGAGCGGTTTGCCGTGGATGACGTGGAGCAGCCGCTGGGCGATGGCGCGGGGCTGCGCCTGCAGGCGGGACACGTGCACTTTGAGTTTGATTATGCGGGGCTGAGCTTTGTGGCTCCACAGAAGGTGCGCTACCGCTACATGCTGGAGGGGTTTGACAAGCAGTGGACGGAGGCGGGCGCGCGGCGCACGGCGTATTACACGAATATTCCGCCGGGGCGGTATGTGCTGCGCGTGCAGGCGGCGAACAACGACGGCGTGTGGAACGAGCAGGGCGCGGCGCTCAGGTTTGAGCTGCGACCGCATTTCTATCAGACGATCTGGTTCTACCTTGTGCTGGCGGTGCTGCTGGGGGCGCTGGTGGTGGTGCTGCTGCGGCTGCGGCTGATGCGCGCGGAGCGGGAGTTTCGCGCGGTGCTGGGCGAGCGCAGCCGGATCGCGCGGGAGATTCACGACACGCTGGCGCAGGGCTATGTGGGCATCAGCGTGCAACTGGAGGTGCTGGCGGAGCTGCTGCGGCAGAACAAGTCTGATGCGGCGGCGAAGCAACTGGACACGGCGCGAAGCCAGGTGCGGGACGGGCTGGCGGATGCGCGGCAGTCGATCTGGGCGCTGCGCTCGCAGGACTCGGGCGAGAAGACGCTGCCGGTGGAGCTGCGGCGCGTGACGGAGCAGGCGGGCGGACATGGACTGGAAGCGAACTTCAGCATTTATGGGGCGTACCGTGCCTTGCCGCCGGGGACGGAGCGGGAAATTCTGCGCGTGGCGCAGGAGGCCATCCATAATGTGAAGAAGCACGCCGGCGCGCGGAACCTGACGGTGCAACTCGAGTACAGGCAGAACGAGATTGCGCTGGAGGTGCGGGATGACGGGCGCGGATTTGCGGCGGAGGGCGGAGCGCAGTCGCCGCCGGGACATTTTGGACTGACGGGGATGCGGGAGCGCGCGGCGGCGATCAAGGGCGTGCTGGACGTGACGAGCGAGACGGGCGGCGGGACGACGGTGCGGTTGCGCGTGCCGGCGCGAAAAGAGCAGAAGGAGTCAACGTGACGCAGGAGTCGATCAAAGTGCTGGTGGTGGAAGACCATCACGTGGTGCGGCAGGGGCTGGTGGCGCTCTTGAACGTGGCGGATGGAATCGAAGTGGTGGGCGAGGCGGCGGATGGAGTGGAGGCGATTGCGCAGTTTCGCAAGCACCAGCCGGACGTGACGCTGACGGACCTGCGGCTGCCGCGGCTCTCCGGCGTGGAGGTGATTCAGCGCATCCGGATGGAGACGCCGCAGGCGCGATTTATCGTGCTGACGACGTATGACGGCGATGAGGACATCTATCGCGCGCTGCAGGCAGGAGCGCGGGCGTATCTGCTGAAGGGCATGACGAGCGACGAGCTGATTGCGACGATTCGCGCGGTGCATGCGGGCAAATCGCATATTCCGCCTGCGATTGCGCAGAAGCTGGCCGAGCGCATGGGCGCGGAGGAGCTGACGCCGCGCGAGTTCGACGTGCTGGAGCAGATTGTGCGCGGCAAGAGCAACAAGGAGATTGCGGCGGAGCTTGAGATTTCAGAAGCGACGGTGAAGACGCATATCAACAGCCTGCTGGGGAAGCTGGGCGTGACGGATCGCACGCAGGCGGCCACGGCGGCGATTCAACGGGGCATTGTGCCACTGGAGAGCCTGAGGAAACCTGGACAATGAAAAACGGGATGTTTGCTGTCGTAATGGCGGCGCTGCTGCTGCCGGTTTCCTGGGCGTCGCAGGCGGAGAAGACGACGTGGCGGCAGGCGACAGACGCCGAGCTGACCGCGCTGTTGCCGGCGCGCGCGCCCGTGGAGAAGGAACATATCGAGACGGAGATGCGCACGGCGAGCGGGATTGTGAGCAACCGCGGGCGGTACATCGCGGGCGTGGTGCTGATTACGGCGGGCTACTCGGCGGATGGAAAGTATTCGCACTATCTTGTGGTGCAGTCGCCGGTGCGGGTGGGCGGTGTGGCGCTGACGCCGGGGGAGTACGCCTTTGGCTGGCAGCGGGACGGCGATGCGCTGAAGGTGCACTTCAACGTGGCGACGACCGGCGCGCTGGTGGGGACGACGGATGCGCATCTGATTGCCGGGCACACGCGGGTGGAGAGCCTGCGCATCTGGCCTCCGGGAGACAAGGCGCTGATCCAGATCGGCCGCTTTGCAATGCCCTATGTGATGGGCGAGGAGTAAAGCGGAGCGGTCGCGCGGAGGATCAGAAGAGATTGCCGGCGACCTGCTCTGCCGCGAGGGCGATCTTCATCCTGAGCATCTCGGGCGTGAGGATTGCATCGTTCTTCACGGATGTGCCGAGGATGATGGTAATGATCTGATCGCGGACGCGGCCCACGGCCGTCGCTTCTGTTGTGCCTCCTCGACGATCGACCAAGCAGGTGGAGGCTTCGTTGCCGACGGCGGGCAGCGGCTCGGAGCCGGAAGGACAGGCCAGACGCGAGACGGCCAGGTAGCGGCTGTGCGCGTCGGGAGCGACCTCTACGGAGATCTGGAGGGTGCGGAGCGGCCTGGGGCCATTTTCAGCAAAGGTGCAGAGGGCGGGCGTGGCGGCGCCGGAGGCATAGGCCCCAGTCGCATCGTGGCCGATGAACGCGGACGCCGTGGCCTCATTCAACCAGGGGCAGTTGTTGGCAGCCCGCGCGGTGCAGGGCGATGCCAGAAGCAGCGCACCGGCGAGCACAAGCGAAGCGCACGGCTGGAAGAGATTTCTAGTTGCCATTTTCTTCCTTTGCCTGGTCGCTGAGCGGGTCCGAGTGCAGATGCCAGGGAATGCTTTCCGTAGAGATTTCAGGATGGAGACGCAGGTAATTGAGTGAGTACGTTGGAGCGCCGGGGTCGACTTTCTTATCGATAAACATGTCCCGCTGGTCGGCGGCCTCGTCTTTTCTGCCCATGCGGCGGTAGAGGATGGAGAGGTTGTAGTGAGCGGCGAGATCGTCGGGGTCGATTCTTTGCAGTGCCTCGAACTGTTCGAGAGCATGAGTGTCGTCGTTCTGCTGGTAGTAGGAGATGCCCAGCTCGCGACGGGCATCGCGCGAATCCGGGAACATGGCGACGACGCGCTGGAAGTCTTCCAGTTCCAACTGGCGGTTGCCGGCGCGGCGCTGCAGCAGGCCGTCATAGTAGAGGGCGCGGGCGTTGCCGGGGTCGAGCGCGAGGGATTTGCGAATGGCGGTGCGGGCGGAGCCGTACTTCTCCCAGAGAATTTCAGTGAGTCCGACGTTGGTGTAGGCGTCGGCGTAGTCGTAGCGCCGCTTGATGACCTCAGTAAACGCGGAGACTGCTTCGGCGTATTGGAACTGATCGAGCAGCGCGATGCCGAGGTTGTTCCAGCGCATCCAGTCCGGATTGTCGGTGGGTTCGGGAGGCGTGGGCTGATTGGCGCCGATGGCGAGCAGGCGCGTGCGCGAAGCGATCTCGACGACCGGATAGTCCGGATGATCTTTGCCGAGGACGTTGTTGAGGTAGCTCTGGCGCAGGTGGCGATAGTTGACCTTGGCCGTGATGGAGACGGGGCCTTTGACATCGGCGGGCAGGCGGAAGCGGTAGCGAACCAGCACGGAGCGCCCAGCCTGGACGGTGTTGTCATAGGCCACGGAGTGGATGGTCCACACCTTGTGGTTGTCCACGAACTCGCCCTCGTCGGTGACGGGACGATTGGTGAAGGAGTGCGCGCCGGGATCGAGCATGCCGTCCGGCTTGAGGAATCCGCTGCGGTAGATGGCTTTGCCGCTGGAGTCCTGCGCGGTGAACTGGACCCACGACTCATAGAGGTCTCTGACTTCGGGGATGAGGGAGTGGCCGATGCCCTTGTTCTGAATCACGACGTAGACTTCGACCGCATCGCCGGGGGTAAGGGTGAAGGCGGTGCTGCCGAGCGGGGCAATCAGCTTGCCGTCGCTCTGCTTTTCAATGCCGAAGATGTCGAGGTTGAGGTAGTTGCCGGTTTGGAGGAAGTCGATGAGTTTTTGCAGTTGAGGGCTGAAGCCATAGTAGAAGGGGACGGCGGTGTTGCCGCCCAGCCAGCGATGCGAGGCGAAGGTGCCGTTCTTTGCGCCGTATTCCTTGGCGTCGCCGGCGACACGCATCATGTGGCAGTCCTGGCAGGTCTTTTTGGAGTCCTGGTAGAAGGTGAGCGGATTGCGCCCGGAGAACTTGGACTGCTGCCATTCGTCGTAGGTGGTGAAGGCGCGGACGAATTTGTAGTCGTTGAGCGTTGCAGGCAGGTTGGCCTTGTGACATGCGGCGCAGAACTCGGGCGTGTGCATGAAGTCGTGCATCACCGCTTTTGAGTGGCGCTCGGGATTGCGCAGGATTTCTCCGAAGGAGACCTGACCGGGGATGCGGTTGCCCTGCTCGTCCACCATCACCGAAGGAACGCCGAGGGTGAAGCCGCCATTTCCATTGGTGGAGTCGAGAGCCAGTACGGAATGACAGGTCATGCAGGTCAGACCGTCGGAGTCAATGCTGGAGCGATCGACCTTTGAGTCTTCAGTGAGCGCTCCGCTGACGACGCCGATGGGATTGTGGCAACTGTCGCAATGGCGGGCGAAGGCGATGCCGCGGGTCTTGTCGCGGATAAGAATGTTGACGCTGGTGCGATAGAACGGCGTGCGAAACGCGTTGGAGTGGAGGGACTGACGCCACTGGCGGTAGGCCTCCTGATGACAGGTTCCGCAATACTCGGCGGAAGGGAAGGCTCCGGTCTGGAGAAAGCCTGTGCCCTGCACGGTGATGTTTCCCGGCACGAAGGGATTGCGCGGGCCGTAGTGGAAGTTGTAGGCAGGAGCGGCGATTGCGTTGTAGGCGGCGCGGTCGGCAGTGAGCCGGGCCTCATCCTGGAGCCGCTGCGCTGCAAGCGAGGGGGATGCGGAAGCGGATTGCGCGGCAGATGGAGCGGCGGTCTGCGCCGAGCCGCAAGCGCACCCGGGCAGGACAGCAGCGAAGACAAGCGCGGCGGCTCGGATTGGGAAACGTGCGTTCAATCTCATTGGGAAGCCTCGCGATTCGAAGTAGGAGCGGGTCACCGGGCCGCGCGGGGGCTGGTGGAATCCTTGTGTGAGAGCGCAGCGGCGATGCCGTCGTAGACGCTGGGGATGAGGCCTTTGCCTTCTTCGATTGCGTAGTAGCGATCGACGCTGGGCAACTGGTAGGTTTCTTTTGCGCCGTCGGGCCAGCGGATTTCAACCTTGTCGACGCTGGTGGATTGGCCCAGGCCGAAGTGCACGCGGAAGTCGCTGGAGGACTCGAAGCTGCCGCCGCTCATGACGTCGCTACGCTGGCGCAGGCCGCTCGATGTGACGTAGACCGTGGAGCCGACCGCGTCGCGGGGACTCTTTGAGCCGCCGATGAGCATAAGGCCGACCCAGTGGTTGTGCTCGTCACTGACGTTGCGGAGAAGGACCGGCGTGCGATCGAGGCAGTTGATGACAACGTCGACTTTGCCGTCGTTGAAGAGATCGCCGAAGGCCGCGCCGCGGGCAGGAAGAACGTCGGCCAGACCGGTTCCTTCGACCGCCGGGATGACATCGAATTTTTTTCCGTGATCCTCGTTGTGGAAGAGCAGCGGCCGCTCGGCAAAGGAGGTGCCCCAGTTGTGGTCGTCAACCTGCGGGTAGACATGCCCGGCGACAAAGAGCAGATCCTTCCAGCCATCGTTGTCGTAGTCAAAGAACTCGGTGCCCCAGCTGAGGAACGGATAGGTGGGCTCGGCCATGCCCATCTCGGGCGTGATGTCGACGAAGTTGCCATCGCCGTCGTTGCGATAGAGGGTTTTGTAGTCGTCAGAGAATGTGGTGGTGTAGAGGTCGAGACGGCCGTTGTTGCGATAGTCGCCAACGGCCAGGCCCATGGATGCGGTTTCGCGCGCATCCTGATTCAGCGCAAAGCCGGAGTAGAAGCTGGAGTCGTCGAAGGTGCCATCGCCCTTATTGATGTAGAGGTAGTTGGGCGATGAGTCGTCGGTGACGATGAGGTCAACTTTGCCGTCGTTGTCGATGTCGACGAAGGTGGAGGAGAAGCCATAGTAATGGCGCTTGTCGCTGACGCCGGCCTTCACGCTAACGTCGGTAAATGTGCCGTCGCCATTGTTGTGGAAGAGGTGGTCGGGCTCGCCGGGCAGGCCGCGCGGGCCGCACATGACCTGCGCGCCGCGGAACTGGCAGTTGGCAAAGCCGACGGCTTTGGAGCCGGAGAGCGGCATGTTGTTCATGTCCCAGTGGATGTATCCGGGGACGAAGATGTCGAGGCGTCCGTCGCCGTCGTAGTCGCCGAAGCTGGGGCCGGTGGACCAGTTGCCGAGGGTGACGCCGGCGGTTTCAGCAACGTCAGTGAATGTGCCGTCGTGATTGTTGTGGTAGAGGCGGTTCTTTCCGTAGTTGGCGACGTAGAGGTCGGGCCAGCCGTCGTTGTCGAAGTCGCCGACAGCGACGCCGAAGCCCCAGCGGTCATTGGTGACACCGGCCTGCTCCGCGACGTTGGTGAAGGTGCCGTCGTGGTTGTTGTGAAAGAGAGCGGCATGGGGCGGCTGGGTCTTGCCGTCGAGGGCGTCGAAGGTGGAGCCGTTGACGATGTAGATGTCGAGCCAGCCGTCGTGGTCGTAATCGAGGAGGGCCACGCCGGAGCCGATGGTCTCAAGAATGTAGGCCTTCTGCGGCGTGCCCATGGTGTGCTTCCACGAGGTGAGGCCGGCCTGCGCGGAGATGTCTTTGAAGACGACAGGGCCGGATTTGACGAAGCCGCCGGCGGTGATGGGGCGGTTTTCGGAGTCGAGGATGGGCGCGAAGACGCCTGCGGTGGCCGAGCCGGTCTGTTCTGTGGCGGGCGCGGCCGAGGCGCCGCCGCCATAGAGCGGCGACTGGGAGGGCTGCGGATTCTGCGCTGGGGAGGTGAGTACGCAGAGGGTGACGAACACGAAGAGCGCCGTGGCGCAGCCGCAGCGGCAGAGCCACTTCAACAGGAAGCGATTCAAAAGATGACCTCTCAAGCAGGGAAGTGCTTCAGGGATCGATGTTGGGCGACGGAGGAGACAATGTCTCCGGTCAAAGGGATGGAGTCGAGGTCCATCCTTTGGTCGAGGGTGAACGAGAGCCGCGCACGATTGGGGAAAATGGCACTTGGCAAGACGGAGCGGAGCATCATTTTGCAGTGAACGGCGCAGGCCGGTGCTGGACGCGGGCTTAGTCTCTTATAGTGGGTTGCAGCAATTTCAAGGAGATGGCCCGCGCATGTTTCTTGCCGTTCTGGGCGCGCTGACGGTGCTCACACTGATGGCGGCGATCCTCAGCAAGAGGATTTCGCCGATGGTGGCGCTGGTGGCGGTGCCGGTGGCGGCGTCGCTCGGCGGTGGCTTTGGCATGCGAACGGGCAAGTTCATGCTGGCCGGCATCGAGTCAATCTCCGGCGTGATTGGCATGTTTGTCTTCGCGATTCTCTTCTTCGGCGTCATGACCGATGCGGGGATGCTGAAGCCGCTGATTGCGTGGCTGTTGCGGGCGATTGGGCGCCGGCCTTCGCGCATTGTTCCGGGACCGGCGCTGCTGGCGCTGCTGGTGCATCTGGACGGCTCCGGGGCGGTGGCGTTTCTGGTGACGATTCCGGCGGTGCTGCCGCTGTATGACGAGCTGGGAATTGACCGGCGGATTCTGGCGTGCGTGGCGTCGATGGCGGCGGGCGTGAACTTTCTGCCGTGGACGGGGCCGACGCTGCGCGCCTCGGCTGCGCTGCACATCAGCCCGGCGAGCATTTTTGTGCCGATGATAGGCGTGCAGGCGGTGGGGCTCGCGTTTGTGTTTGGCGCAGCGTACTGGCTGGGTCGGCGCGAGGAACGCAGGCTGGGCCTGGAGGGTGAGGTTGCGAGGGAGAAAACAGATGAGGGCACAAGCGAGCGGCCGCGGTTCTTTCTGCTGAACCTGGCGATGACGCTGGTGGTTTTCAGCGTGATGATCAGCGGCAAGGTAGACCCGGCGATTGCGTTCATGATTGGAACGGTGGTGGCGATCACCATCAACTTTCCTGAGATGAAGGCGCAGCAAGAACGGCTGGCCGCGCATGCTCCGGCGGCGATTCTGATGGCGAGCATTCTGTTTGCGGCGGGCGCATTCACGGGAATCATGAAGGGCACGGGAATGGTGAGCGCGATGGCGTCCGCGGCGGTGGCGCATCTGCCGCAGCATGGCGTGCGGCTGATTCCGCTGGGGCTGGGAGTGGTGTCGATGCCGCTGAGCCTGTTCTTCGATCCGGACTCGTTTTACTTTGGCGTACTGCCGGTGCTGGCGGGAGCGGCGTCGGCTGCGGGGCTGGCGCCGGTAACGGTGGCGCAGGCGGCGCTGCTGGGACTGCACACGACGGGCTTTCCGGTGAGTCCGCTGACGCCGGCGACATATCTGGTGGTGGGGCTGTCGGAGATCAGCCTGGCGCAGCATCAGCGCTATTCGATTCCATTTCTGTTTGCGGCGTCGCTGCTGATGACGCTGGCGGCGGTTGCGTTTGGAGTGATTCCGCTGTGAGGCGCTGGAGGATGGGATGAAGACGGTGCGGATTGGAGCGGGCGCGGGCTACTCCGGCGACAGGATTGACCCGGCGGTAGAGCTGGCGGAAAAGGGCGCGCTCGATTTTCTCGTCTTCGAGTGCCTGGCGGAGCGGACGATTGCGCTGGCGCAAAAGGCTCGCCGGCTGGATGCGAACGCGGGCTATGACCCGCTGCTGGAAGAACGGATGCGCGCCGTGCTGCCGCTCTGCGCGGAGCGGCGCATTTGCATTGTGAGCAATATGGGAGCGGCGCATCCCATGGCCGCGGCGAGAAAGACACAGGAGATTGCGCGGGAGCTTGGGTTGCGCGGGCTGCGGATTGCGGCGGTGACCGGCGATGACGTGCTGGAGATTCTGCGCATCGAGAGCGGGACTCTGGAGTCGATGGAAGGCCCGCTGCCGCCGCAGGAGCAATGGATCGCGGCCAATGCGTATCTGGGCGCGACGCCGCTGGTGGAGGCGCTGGCCGGCGGCGCGGATGTGATTCTGACGGGGCGCGTGGCGGACCCGGCACTATTTCTTGCGCCGCTGGTGCACGCGTTTGGCTGGCGGATGGATGACTGGACGAGGCTGGGACAGGGAACGGTGGTTGGGCACCTGCTGGAGTGCGCGGGGCAGGTGACGGGCGGGTATTTTGCCGATCCCGGAGTGAAGGGCGGATATAAGGATGTGCCGAACCTGGCGCGGCTGGGATTTCCGATTGCGGAGGTGAGCGCGGACGGGAGCGCGGTGGTGACCAAGGTGGAGGGGTCGGGCGGGATGGTGACGCGCGCGACGTGCACGGAGCAACTGCTGTATGAGATTCAGGACCCGGCTGAGTATT
>JAGWML010000234.1 GCA_028873155.1 Acidobacteriota bacterium | reverse complement strand
ATCAGTTCGCCAATCCCCACCTGAGCGCGCTGCTTGAGTATCAGTTCATCGACGACAAGCTCCCCGGCAAGCTCATTGCAGAAGCAGGCGCCCAGGGCGGCCATGCGCATATCTGGTCTTTTACCGCAGCCCCCGTCTACGACTTCTTCCCCAAGAATGGCAATGACCTCTACGCAACCGGCGGGTACGGCTTCTATCGCAAGGTCTCCAGCTTTACCAACCCGCAACAGACACAATACTGCTACTTCTATTGCGGCTATGGCGTCACCAATGTGGTGGTGGGGCACTTCTCCAGCAACCAGGGTGGCTGGAACATCGGCGGCGGCTACACGCACCGGCTCGGCGGCATGTACGGTGACAGCAAGGTCAAGCTCTTTGCCGAGTTTCGTTATCTGGACGTGCTGAGCCCCGCCATCACCACGCAGCCCAACGGCCTGGGCACCACCACCGTTGGCAAAGACACAAAGCTTATGCCGGTTACACTCGGCGTACGCTGGTAGCGGTTTTCCCTGCCAGACTGGGCCCCCCGTGTGCGCTCCTGTTGATTGAACGCCACGTGGGGGCTTTTCGTTTGCCCGAATTCGCCGATCCGAAATTCGTTTGTTCAGATTTCAGAGGATGCCAAGCATCCGCAGCCGCACCAGCCCACCGGCCAGTACGCCCAGCGGCGTCACAGCCACCTGCGCCAGTTGATACCAGACCGGCTGCTGCCCGCGCATCTGCAGCGCATTCAGCGCCGCCAGCGCCAGCAAAATCAATCCCAGCGCCAGCACATGCACCAGCGGATTGGCCGCCGCTACCCATGCCGTGATGAAGCCGCCCGCTGCGCCCACCAGAAACGAAGCGCCCAGATTCACCGTCGTATAGCTGAGGCCCGGACGCGCCTCGACGGCGGCCAGACTCGGCGCAAGCATCCCCAACAGGCCGCGCATCGCCAGCGCCAGCAACGTGGCCACCGCGAAGCCCGCAGCCAGAGCCGCAAAGGCATGCGCCATCACCATGGCAGCTTCTCCGCCTGGGTCGGCGTGCCCACGTCGCCGCGCTCAATCCGTGCCAGAAACTCCCGCGCCAGCCGCGGCTCGCCGGGGTGGCTCTCTCCATGCATGGTGCACAGGTCCAGGAACTCGTCGCACAGCGCGTTCGGCTCCTCGGCCTGGTACGCAATGGCCTGCAGCGCCACCGCCAGCTCACGCAGCCGCGACGCCTCCGGCCATGCCGCGCGCTCGTCCTCCAGCGATACATCGCCGAACAGACCGCGCCGCCCGCGCGCGCACTCCTGAAGGCAAGCCAGCAACTGCTCGGCAAAGACCCTGCCCAGCATCTCCAGTTGGCCGCCGTCTGTCGCGTCGTGCTCGTCCATCTTTCGCTTTCCGTCGTCCCCGCTCACTGGCCGTGCATGGCGGCTTCCACTTCGTCGGCCGTGTGCGGCAGCGCGGCATCCAGATCAATCAGCTTGCCGTCCGGCCCAACCAGAAAATCGCACTCGATGCGCACCCCGATCTTCTCTTCGGGAATGTACACGCCCGGCTCAATCGTGAAGACCATCCCCGGCTTCAACACTGCCGGATAGTTCGCCGGATCGTGCACATCGATGCCCACCATGTGCCCCAACCCGTGCAGCCAGTACTTGCCCAGCGGCTGGCCGTGCAGGTCTTTGCCATGCGTGTTCACATAGTTGTATGCGGCTGTGTCCAGCGAGTTGGGATCTTTGCGGTAGAAGTCGTTGATCGTCGATTTGCCCGCGACAAACGCGTCCATCGCAGCCTGCTGCGCGCCCAGCACGATGTCATAAATCTCCCGCTGTCGCGCAGTGAAGTGGCCATTTGCCGGAACGGTCCGCGTGATGTCCGAGGCATACATTGAGAACTCGCACGCTGCATCCACCACCACCACGTCGCCACTCTCGATGGTGCGCGAGTTGTCCGAGTAGTGCAGCGTCGTCGAGTTGATCCCCGAGCCGACAATCGGCGCATACGCGGGCCGCTCACAGCCCTGCTCCATCCACACCGCCGTCATGCTGCCTGCGATGGCCCGCTCCGTCACGCCTGGCTTCACTGCGTGAAACATCGCGCGCTGTGCGGCGATGGATGCAGCCGTCGCTTTCTCAATCAAGTCAACCTCGCCTGCGTCTTTCACCTCGCGCAGGGGCATCGTCAGCGTGCTCACATCATGCGTGGCAGGGGCCTGGTCCTCGCCCAGCGTCACCGCAGTAAAACCCACCAACGCGCCTGCCTGCCTGGAGCCGGGCTCGGCCCACAGGTTGGACGCCAGCCTGCGGTCCGCGTCGATCATGTGGTTCAGATCCGTGGCCAGCGCCGTCATCGGCTCCACCGCGTCCACGCCCGTCGCCGCTGTCACGCCCGGCGAATCCGCATCGAGCTTGGGCCCTGTATAGGTCTCCGTGCGCAGGTTGCGCGTCGGCAAGAAGAGAATCTCGCGATAGCCGCGCTCGCGTCCGTTGGCCGCCACCACCAGCAGAGCCGCGCCTGGCTCGTTCCAGCCCGTCAGATAGTAGAAGTCCTCATCCTGGCGGTAAGGCATGAAGTCCAGCACCGGCTCTTCGGCGGCAAACAGAATCGCCGCGCCGCCCTTCAGCTCGCCGGCCAGCGCCACGCGCCGCGCGTGATACACGCTCGCCGGCTGCCTGGTCAGCGCCTGCCCCATGCAGGCAACAGTTGCCGCGGCCAGCACCAGGCCTGCTGTCCATCGCATCACGCTCACCATCCCCATTACCCCTCCCGCGCGACCCGGATCATCGCCGCAAGGCTGCGCTCCACATCCTCTTCCGTCGTCACCCACGACGACACGCTGATGCGCATCGCCGTCCGCCCCTGCCACACCGTCGAACCGCACCAGCAGGTGCCGTCCTGCTGGATGCCCTCAATCGTGCGCAGCGTCTTCTCCCTCGAACCGAACGACACGAGCACCTGGTTGATCACAACCTCGTTCAGAACGTCGAAGCCCGCCGCACGCAACCCATCCGCAAACCGCCGCGCATGTGCCGACGTCCGCTCCACCAGCGCGCCCATTCCCCGGCGGCCCAATTGCCGGAGCGCCGCCCACAGCTCCACACCGCGCGCCCGGCGCGAAAACTCCGGCGTGTAATCCGCCGGTTCACGCTGTTCGCCCGTCACAAGATACGGCGCGTCAATTGACATTGCTGCCCGCAACTGTTGCGGCTCCCGCACCAGCGCAAGTCCACAATCGTAGCCGCTGTTCGGCCACTTGTGTCCGTCCGTCGCCCAGGAATCGGCCTGCTCAAACCCCACGGTCAGGTGCCGGTACTGCGGAGAAGCTGTCGCCCAAAGGCCGAACGCGCCATCCACATGCACCCATGCTCCAGCCGCTCGCGCCGCCGGAACAATTTCTGTCGCCGGATCAAACGCGCCCGTGTTCACGTTGCCCGCCTGAAGGCAAAGAATCGTCCGTTCATCGAGCGCAGGCAGCGCGTCGGCCCGCATGCGCCCCTGTCCATCCACCGGCACGCGCACCACACGATTTCTGCCCAGACCCAGCAGTCCCAGCGCCTTGGTCACTGCCGGGTGGGCTTCGCCGCCGGTCACGACCCGCAGCTCCGGCGCGCCCATCAGCCCGTGATTCTCCACGTCCCATCCGAGTCGCTCATACAGCGCGTGTCGCGCCGCCGCAAGCGCCGAAAAGTTCGCCATCGTCGCCCCGGTGACGACCGCCCCGCCTGTCCCGGACGGCAATCCGAGCAGCTCCCGCGTCCACTCCAGCGCGGTCTCTTCCAGCACAGCCGCCGTGGGCGATTGCACGCGAAACGATGCATTCTGGTCCCACGCGCTCACCAGCCACGCCGCGCCCATCGCCGCCGGCAGGCAGCCGCCATTCACAAAGCCGAAGTAGCGCCCGCTGTTCTTCGCCACCGTCGCGGGCGACCCGAGCCTATCCAATTGTTCCAGAATGACTTCCGGGTCTTCCGGAGAGTCCTGGAGCGGCCCGCGCAGCCCTTCCAGCCCGGCCACCGCATCCGCTTCTGTCCGAACCGGGCGCTCCTCCATCCCTTGCAGGTATTCGACGGAGGCACCCAGAGCCCGTTCCAGCACAGGCCCATATTGATCGTAGAGATTTTGTTTCACACCAGCCACAGCACCGGCACCCAAAGACATGGCTGAGTGTAGCATTGCCATTGAATTTCCCGCCGTTTCGCCGTATTCTGAAAGAGCAGACGAGTTTGTCCGCCTGAGTTGCCGTGGGTTTGCCGGCTGGCGGAGAGATGAGTGGGCTTACAGCCCACTTTTTATTTGGACTGAATTTGCCCGC
>JAGWML010000233.1 GCA_028873155.1 Acidobacteriota bacterium | reverse complement strand
GCGCGCGAATAAACATGCCGGTGTTGCCAAAGAACGCGCGCACTCGCCCTACGCTCTGCGGCCGGTCATACTCCCAACCCATCTCACCCTGCTCGTTCTTCACCATCACTGGAATCGGCAAAAACGGCTCCAGAAACTTCTTGCACGCTACTGGCCCCGATCCCGGTCCGCCTCCGCCGTGCGGCGTTGAAAACGTCTTGTGCAGATTCAGGTGCATCACGTCCACGCCAAAGTCTCCCGGCCGCACCTTGCCTACCAGCGCATTCATGTTCGCGCCATCCATGTAGAGCAGAGCGCCCTTCGCATGCAGAATGTCCGCAATCCGGTGGATCTGGCTCTCAAATACGCCAATCGTCGAGGGATTCGTCAGCATCAAAGCCGCGGTCTCGTCGTCCACCTGCCGCTGCAGCGCATCCAGGTCAATTCCGCCCTCGGCGTTCGACTTCAGGTTCTCCACCGCGTAGCCGCAGATCGCCGCCGTCGCCGGGTTGGTTCCATGCGCAGAGTCGGGAATCAGGATCTTCTTGCGCGCATTGCCCTGCGACTCATGCCACGCCCGCACCAGCAGGATTCCCGTGAACTCACCATGCGCGCCCGCTGCCGGTTGCAGCGTGATCGCATCCATGCCGGTAATTTCCATCAGGCACTGCTGCAGCAGGTCAATCACTTCAAGAACACCCTGTGCCTGTGCGTCTGGTCTGTACGGATGCGCCTCTGCCAGCCCCTCAATGCGCGCCACAAACTCGTTCACGCGCGGGTTGTACTTCATCGTGCAGGACCCCAGCGGATACATCCCAAGATCAATCGCGTAGTTCCACGTCGACAGCCGCGTGAAGTGCCGGATGATTTCAATCTCGCTCAGCTCCGGCAGCCCCGCCTTGTCCTTGCGGATGGCAGCCCCGAGAAGCTCTTCGGCGTTGACGCCAGGCACATCCAGCGGCGGCAGCTTGTACGCCTTCTTGCCCGGCGACGACTTCTCAAACACCAACCCCTCGTTCTGCGTCTGGTGCGGCCTTACCTTCCCCACAGTCTTCCGCTCAAGTGTCTCCACCGCCATCACGCCTCCACCAGCCCTGCCGCCAGCACCCGCGCCGCCGCATCAATCTGCTCGCGCGCCACCACTTCAGTTGTGCACCAAAGCGTCGCATCCTTCAGTTCCGGATACCACCGTCCCAGCCCTACGCCGCCAACGATCTTTTCCTCAATCAACCGCTTCTGCCACAGTGCCGGTGTCTCATCCGTCTGCAACACAAACTCGTGGAACCTGGGAGCGCCATCAAACAGCAACCGCACACCGGTAACCGCGCTTAACTCCTGCGCCGCATACGCTGCCTTTGCCAGGTTGTGCTCCGCCAGCTCGCGTATCCCTTCCTTTCCGTACACCGTCAGAAAAATCGTCGCCATTAGCGCCACCAGCGCCTGATTGGTGCAAATGTTCGACGTCGCCTTCTCCCGGCGGATGTGTTGCTCGCGCGTGGAAAGTGTCAGCACAAACCCGCGATTGCCATCCTTGTCGACTGTCTGCCCAGCCAGCCGTCCCGGCATCTGCCTCAGATACTGCTCCTTCGCCGCAATCACGCCGCAGAACGGCCCTCCATAGCTCAACGCCACGCCGAATGACTGGGCCTCCATGCTCAGAATGTCTGCTTCCACCGGCGGCCGCACCACGCCCAGGCTTACCGCCTCGGCAATCGAGACAATCAGCAGCGCGCCCTTCCTGTGTGCAATCTCCGCAAGAGCGGGAATGTCTTCAATCACGCCAAAGAAGTTAGGGCTCTGCACCAGCACGCAGGCCGTCTCGTCCGTCACCGCGGCTTCCAATGCCTCCAGATCCACGCGCCCCGTCCGCGGGTCATATTCGATCTCCGACGTCGCCAGCTCGCGGTGCCGCAAATACGTGGCCAGCACCTCGCGATACTCCGGATGCACCGTCCGCGCCACAACCGCCCTGTGCCGTCCCGTCACGCGCATCGCCATCAGCACGGCCTCCGCGGCGCCCGTCGATCCGTCGTACATACTTGCGTTCGCGACATCCATCCCGGTCAGTTCCGCAATCATCGTCTGGAACTCGAAGATGGCCTGCAACGTCCCCTGCGTCATCTCCGCCTGGTACGGCGTGTAGCTCGTCAAAAACTCGCCGCGCTGCACCAGTGAGTCGATAATCACGGGCCGGTAGTGCCGGTACGCACCCGCGCCCAGAAAGCTCGCATAGTCCGTCGCGTTCTTCTGTCCCGCATCCTTGAAATACCGAATAATCTCGCTCTCCGCCTGTTGCCGCGGGATCTTGAGGTCCCGCTCCAGCCGGTACTCTTCGGGTATCACGCTGAACAACTCATCCATCGACTGCGCGCCGATCTCCATGAGCATCTGCGCGCGTTCCGCATCGGACTTGGGTAAATAACGCATGGATTGCTTCTAGCTCCTCGCCTCTTGCATCTCGCCAAAAGGCTGTGGCGGCAGCGCTTCATTCACAGCCACCAGGCTTGAGATTTGGGACTGGCTCTGCTCACCGACGCGGCCCGGATGGCCGCTCAAAACCGGCGCTACGCGCCAGTCTCCTCGCTCACAAACTTCTCGTAGGTCGCTGCATCCAACAGCATGTCCCATTCCGCCGGATCGCTCAGCTCCACCTTGATAATCCAGGTGTCGTGCGGCCCCTCGTTGATCTTGTCCGGCGTGGCCTTCAGCGATTCGTTTACCGCCGTCACCGTGCCGCTCACCGGCGAGTACAGATCGCTCACCGCCTTCACGCTCTCCACCGAGCCGAATGTCTGGTTCGCCGTCACCGTGTCGCCCACCTTCGGCGCATCGACGTACACAATATCGCCCAGCGAATTCTGCGCGTAGTCCGTGATTCCGATCGTGCCAATCTTGCCCTCCAGCACGATCCATTCATGTTCCTTCGTGTAGCGATAGTTCGTCGGGTACGCCATGACGCAGTCTTCTCCTCCGCAGCAAAATAGCGAAATCTTAGTGTACGACCTGCGCCCGTTCATGCACCGTGAGGAAAACCCGCCGCTTCGACGCCATGAATCTCCCCGTCCGCCGCCTGCAAAACGAAAGAAATCGCATCGGCCGATTGTCCCTTGTCCCTCGCCTTTCATGTCTACTTCGCAAAGAACTCCCCATGCCCGCCCTTCGCCCACGGATCATAGTGTTCAGCAAACTGCGCCCGCCTCTGCGTCGAAGGATGGCTGTACAGCCAGATCTCGATCACCGCATTCGGATGCGGGTCTTCCAGCCACGCCTCGCCGAGGGCGTTGAACGCCGCCACGGCTGTCTTTTGCGGGTCCGCCACAATCCCGTGCACCGCCTCCTGCCCGTACACATCCGCCTCATGCTCCACATGCCGGCTCAGAGCGTTCACAACCGGCTCTGCCACAAACCCGCCCAGAGACGCCGCCAGCAGCAGTACCACAAATCCCGCCCGGCTGTTCAGCCCATCCAAGCCCCATCGCCTGCCAAACCGCCGCGCCATCCACTCCGCCAGCCGAGCACACGCCCAGAAGCCCGCCAGCATCAGCACCGCTGCCACCGCCATCATCTTCACAATGTGGCGCAGCACATAGTGCCCAGTCTCATGCGCGAAGATGAACAACACCTCGTCATTCGGCACGCGCCCCACCGTCGTGTCCCACACCACTACGCGCTTCGTCGCGCCCCACCCGCTGACATACGCGTTCAGGCCGTTCGTCTTCGCGCTGGCCTTCATCAGGAACATCCGCTCCGGAGGAATCTGCGTTCCCGTGCGCGCCACCACTTTTTCGAGCTCCGTCACCAGTGCCGGGTCCGCCTTTTGCAGCGGCTCAAACGTGTCGAAGACCGGTTCCAGCAGCGGCCCCACAAAAACGCCCAGCACCATCAGCGGTACCGCGACCGCCCACGCGCCCAGCCAGTAACGCCGCGGCCATCGCTGCACAATCCCGTGAAACAGCAGCAGCACCGGCGCGCCCACCAGCAGCGATAATCCCAGCGCCTTGGCCCAGTCACCCAGCCAGCCCCACCACGTCTGGATACTGATTCCGAAGTGAAGACTTGCCGCATGGGCCGTCAGCTCCAGCGGCAGATCCGTCGCCGCCGTCACCGCCAGAAGCCCGGCAAAGAACGCCAGCCCCTGCACCCAGCGCCGCGCGCTCAGCCGCTCTGTCCAGCGCTCTCCGCGCGCGGCCAGCCCCGTCGCCAGCAGCATCCACAGCACGGCCAGCTCCCAAACCGGGCCAACAATGCTCAAAACATCGCGGATGCGGCCGAGTTCGATCGCCTGCTTCAGCTTCTCCGGCGGCAGCCGATACGCATCCTGCGGCGAGGATTGCG
>JAGWML010000232.1 GCA_028873155.1 Acidobacteriota bacterium | reverse complement strand
TTGCTGGTCCGGCGTGAGCGGGAACAGGTAACCGTGTGTCGGAAATCCCTTCAGGTCAAACGCAATGTCGTGCGGATCGGTCTGCGGGCCCGGATGCGCGTCGGTATAAACACGGTCTGAAAACAGCGACAGATCAGAACCCGAGTCCCATATCGCCACATTCACCGGAGTCAGCTTGTCCACCGCGGTCAGCGTCACGTCGCGCGCCGCCCAGATGTCCGGCTTCTTCACGTCATTTGCAGCCACTTCCGCGGTCAGCACAGCGCGCGTGGCTGGCATCAAAGGAATCGTGCGCTTAAGAATGAGACGGTCCGCTATCAGGCCCCAGGCCAGATCGTTGCTCAATTGGTGTGACTTGGCCAGCGCGGGATCGACACGGGCCTGTACGAGGCCCAGCACCAGCCCCTGCGTCATGATTTCCGAGCTGCTCTTCGCTTCCTTGATGCGGTTGGCCACTACCGGCCAGGGAAGCGGCTTCACTTCGTCCGCATACGCTTTCTGATAGGCCTGCTCGTACTCCGTGCCGGAGGTCTGTCCCGTGGCCTTTTGGGCTTCCATCATCGCCCGATCCTGCAGCCCGGTCATCAGCCGGGCATCCGGCTTGTCTTCCAGATCGCGCAGGCGTGCAATGGTGTCCGTCGCTTCCTGATTGTTCCCGGCGAGTAATTGCAGGTCGAGTCGGACGCCGAGCAATTGCCGCATCGCGGCGTGGTCCTCGATGTCGTAGTTCTGCAGCACCGAGTCGACGTCGGCCTGCACCTTTGCCGCGAAAACGCCAAAGGTGGCGTCATCGGACTGCAGCAACTCCGTTGCCGTTCCGCTTAGCGCATAGTTGAAGCGCGGAAGGTCCGCCTCCGTCTTGACTACTTTCTTGCCCGCCATCTGCGCAAAACAGACGGGCGTGGAGACCCGAACAACGCAGGAAATGGCAAGGGCGCAAAGAACAAAAGCACGCGCTCTACTGAAGTATCGATGGCTCATCTGGATTGTCTCCTGGGGGAACCGGGAATGGACCGAGTGTGCCGCCGATTGTACGGGAAGCAGGCGACTCATGTCACCGCGCCGGGCAGCCGTTGACCGGCCGCTCTCCAGCAGACAAAAAACGGCCCCCATCTTTGATGGGGGCCAAGTTGCCTTGGTTCTCTCGTGTTGCGAGAGCTTGGTTGGCGGCCAGACGGCGGGGGGGCCGTCCGGGCGGATGGGAGCCTCAGGGGGGTGGCTTTTGCAGCCTTACGGCTGCTCCGCACCGGTCGAGGAAGCCGCGCCATGGGGGGACGCTGCATCCTGGGCCGCCAAACTGTTTTCCATCAGCCGGATGTGTACGCTGCTGGTCCGCACCCGCGCAGTCTCGCCGTCATTCGACGCCACCTGCGCGTTGCCCAGAGCCACCGTATGCATCCGGTAGACGGGAATCTGATGTTCTGTGACGAGATAGCGCTTCACTGCCTCGGCCAGCCGCTCCGAGCTCTGGATCCCCGCAGCGCCCGCTGCCGGAGAGTGCGCTTCCATCTCGACGATGTAACCCTGACGGCCCGCCAGCTTCGCAGCCATATCATCCAGCTGCTGCTTCGCCTCTGTGCTCAGCACCGGGCTGCCGCCGCGGAAATTCACGTCAACGTCCTGGATCGGGTGATACTGGTCCAGCCCGTTCACCTTGCCGTTAATCTGATCCACCTGGCCGCTCGCGTTCTGCGCCACCTGGTGCGCGTTCTGCGCCTGCGTGCCAGCCGACGTCGCCGCCTGGTTGGCCGCGTCCGCCGCAGACTGCGCCTTCTGGATGCCGGCCTGTGCCCGCGCATCCACGTCCGAGATATCCTTCGCGTTCTTCGCGTTCACCTGATCCAGCTCGGTTAGCCGGTCGTTGATCGGGTCAATCCGCTTCTTCACCCAGCCCTTGCGAGCAAACGGGTTCAGATGACCCCAGAAGCCTTCCTTGTCGCTCGGCATCTGCGTCGTGCTGGCTGCCGGCGTCGTCGCTGCCGGTGCGCTCGGCGGAGTGCTCGTCGGCTGCTGCTGCGCTTGCTGTGCCATCACCGGAACAGCCAGAGCGGCGCTCAGCACTAGCGCCCCAAACTGTCCCATCATCTTTGTCGTCTGCATCGTCATGGTTTCGCCTCTTTGTGTCTCTGCAGGGAGTCTCTTGAACATCGCTCCTCGCTTCTCGCCTCCCTAATTTGCAATGCCCATGCCAAAGCCGGAGCCGGCCCTACTAAATCTCCCATGGCATTGATTTACAATGACTTCCATCGTCCTCCCATCGGACGCACAGCTGCTCCATGCGCTGGATCAACCCAGCGCCGCATGTATTTTTTACCTGTCAGGGTAAGTTCTACTGCGTAAAGACCGGTCCGCTTTACTGCACGTCGATCCGCACGACGCGGATCTCTGGAAACGCTCCGTCCCAGTCCGGCGAAACCCCATCAAAGATCAGCCGGAAGTCCCGGCCATCTCCCGGCTTCAGCGGCGCAGCCGACACCGGCTCCACATCTATATAGGGTTCTCGCATCCGGATCAGCTTCATCTGCTGCGTCTCGTTCTGCGCCACTTCCTTGGCCACATTCCGGAACAGCACCTGCACCGTAATTCCCGCCACCGTCTTCGTTCCGGTGTTCACAATGTGACCATCCAGGTAGGTCACCTTGCCGCCCGCCAGGTTGCCGGACTCGCTCATCGCCAGTCCGGTGATCGGCAGATCTGCTGCGTACGCGTCCGGCTTGGCTGAGATGGGCGTCACCGTCGGTCCCGTCCGGCCGTGCTCCAGCACCAGCACCAGCGCCACCGTCACCAGCGCCACAACACCCGCGGCAATCGCCAGCGGCAGCCAATTCCGTTCCCGCGTCTGCTGCGGAACCAAACCCAATGGAGAATTCGTACTCACGAGAGGATTCTACATCCGTTCCAGAAGGATTGACGCGCTGCCCTCCGTTCTATCAGGCAGCAACACGGCTCCCACCTTTGGTGGATACACAATGGGCCTCTCGCAGCGACTACTTGGAGCCGATAAACGCCGCAGGGTCCACGCCGTTCGCTCTTTCAGCGCACCGGCAGAAAGGTAACCGGCCATGCACTCCACAGCCCGCGTCCGCATCGCGCTCCGTCCCGCCACCTGCGACGAGCGCGCCTACCAGGCCCTCACCATCGGAGCCATGCTGCTCGTCGTCGCCACGGCGCTCATCCTCTAGCGCGTCCTTCCTACTCCCGCGGCGTGCCCAGCCGCACCAGCGCCACCACAAACCACGCAATCGTCCCCAGCACCACAATCAAAAACGGCGGCATCAGCAGCGGAAACGCCTTCCCCACGCCGCTCCGCGCCGCGTCGATAATCAACCATTGCAGCACCAGGAAGAGGCACGCCAGCTCCGCGCGCAGCCACGCAATCATCTCCAGCGTCAGCTCCTGCGCCCTGGCAACAAACTCCAGGCGCACCCGCACCGGGTAGTTGAATGCCCCGGGAAACCTGGCCACAACGCCCATCGTGGCAAACACCGCAGCCCCAATCACCGGCAACAGCAGCAGCATCGCCGGCGAGCCCCATCCATTTGGATTCCCCGCCGCGTCAAAGTGCGTCGCAATCCGCTGCGGCAGCGGGTTCGGACCCCATACCGCCCAATACGTAATCCACGCGTTCAACGCCAGCGCAAACCACCCCGTCCAAATCAACGATTGGCGCATCGATCCCTCTTTCTCGCCTCCGTCGCCGCATCCCGCTCACCCAAACCGCGCCCGCTTCACCGTCTGCCTGAAGTCCTCGCCCTGCATCTCAATCCGCACGCACATCTCCGCCAGCCGCGACCGCATCCGGTCGCCAATCCGGTCGCCCAGCGTGTCTTCATTCCTCGCAGGCCGGCTGCCTTCCGCCTTGTATCCCCCGCCCGCAGGCAGGTCCGCGTAGTTCGTCGTGATAATCGTCGTCAGCTTGTCGTTGTAGCGCGTATTCAGGATCAGCGCCACCGTATCCCACACCCACTCATTCGGCTTCTGCGCGCCCAGGTCGTCCAGCACCAGCACCTCGGCCTCAAACACCGGCTTCAGCAGCTCCAGCTCCGTCACCGCCACCTGCGGGTTATAGCTGTTCTGGATATTCTTCAACAGCTCCCGGTAGTCGCAGAACAGCCCCTTCACCCCGCGCTCCTGCACCAGCCGCTGCAGCACGCCCACGGCCAGGTGGGTCTTGCCCAGTCCCGCCGTACCCACAAACAGCAGCCCGTTGCCGCCCGTCTCCACCGGATACGCCTCGGCAAACTTTCGCGCCTTCATCAGCGCATGCCCCAGCGAGGCATTCGCCCCGTTGAACGCCGTCTCATACGTGTCCAGCGAGCAGTGCCGGTA
>JAGWML010000017.1 GCA_028873155.1 Acidobacteriota bacterium | reverse complement strand
GAGCGCATTGAATCAAGCACGCTGAAGACGAGACTGATTCCGTTTGATCTGGGCAAGCTGGTTCTGGACCATGACGCCGCGCAGGATGTGGCTCTCGAACCAGGAGACGTGGTGACGATCTTCTCCGAGGCGGACATTCGCATTCCGCTGGGCGAGCAGACGAAGTACGTGCGGCTGGAAGGAGAGTTTGCGCATGCCGGCGTGTACTCCGTAAAGCCGGGCGAGACATTGCGCGATGTAGTGAAGCGCGCGGGTGGCGTTACCACGAACGCATATCTGTTCGGATCGGAGTTCACGCGGGAATCGACGCGTGAGATGCAGCAGGCGCGAATGGACGAATATGTGCAGAATCTCGATGTCCGGATCCAACACAGTAATCTCGCCATCGCGGCCTCATCGTCCGTGTCGCAGGACACGGCAACGGGACGGCAGGCAGCAGCCAGTGAACAGGAGCTGCTGAACCGGCTACGCCAGGTCAGGGCGACGGGACGTATTGTGCTGCAGTTCAAACCCGGAAGCAGCGGCGTGGACAGTATTCCGAACCTCGCACTGGAGGACGGCGACGTATTCATCATTCCGTCTGTTCCGGAGAACGTCAATGTGGTCGGCGCGGTATACGACCAGAATTCCTTCCTCTATGAGCGCAGCAAAAGAGTCGGCACCTATTTGCAGCAGGCGGGCGGTGCGACGAAGGAAGCGGACAGAAAGCGCGAGTTCGTCATTCGCGCCGACGGAGAGGTTGTGAGCTACGGAGCGGCCAAAGGCCTGTGGGGCAACGACTTTGAGAATCTACGCATGAATCCTGGCGATACGATCGTGGTTCCGGAGAAGACATTCAAGCCTTCGCCGCTGCGTGGAGCGCTCGATTACACGCAGCTATTCTCGCAGGTTGCTCTCGGTGCAGCATCCCTGACATATCTGCCGGTACCGTAGGACAGGCCGTAAGGATCTCGTTTTGATGCCGCCGGCACATACGCCGAGCGGCATCGCTTTTTGCGCTTAACCGGCCGGCGGATGCTGGCATGCGGGCGAGAGGTATTCTCGCGCTGCCGCGAAGCATGAGAATGCGTGGCGGCCGGAACGCGTACACTTGGGGCACAAAATGAGACGACGGGTTTTGTCAGCGCGGTTCGAAGTGGTACTCTCTACTGGGCAGATTGTGCAGCAGGCTTCCCCGGCGCAGAGGTGCTGGGTTCGTTGAAACGGGCGCCCGGTGCTGTTGCATGTCATCTGATCCACTTCTCTTTGGAACGATTTTTGTGAGAACATCCACTGTTCCCGCGCGGGCGGAGTGCAGGACGCCGATGGGCCTGGCGGAGTAGATGGATGACAGCGCAATACTTGCTGTTCGAGCCGGGCGCATGGCACCACAGAGCGCCCCGCGCGAACGGCCAAAGCAAAGGGCCGGCACCAGCATGGCCCGTAGAAACCCGAAGCAAACACGAGTCTGCCTGTTGCGTGGCAAAAGGCAGATAAGCAAAGCGGATCAGGTTGAACCAGTGGGTACCGGTGGAACGGGAACCATAGGCGCCGGACTCGGACGGGAGAGGTGTGTCTGCGAATGGATTTCGTCACACACGTGAGGATGCGGGCGGCGGGGAGCAGATGAGGAAGACGAGGGGACTGAGCATGGGCTCGATGTGGGCCGGAAGATTCACGGCCACTTGGAATCGCGCGACAGGGGGCAGGCTCAAGCCGAGCCGGGCCGTCAAGATTCCTGCGTTGCTGGCGATATGGTCAGGACCGTATTCCACGAACATCTTTGCGCCAAAAGGAACACCGGCGCAATCGATCTTCGGGCTTTCGGTGTTTGTGCTCGGCATCTGCCTGGCAATCTTTCTCATTGTGGGCGGACTGCTGACATTTGCGGTCATCCGGTACCGCAGCCGGCCCGGCGACGAGGACAGCGAGCCGCCCCAGATCTACGGCAGCAATCTTGTGGAGCTGTCGTGGACGGTCATCCCAATTCTGATCATTGTGGTGCTTTTTCTGGCAAGCACGCGGATTATCTTCGTCACGCAGAAGGCGGCGAAGCCGGCGAACGCGCTGGATGTGGTGGTCATCGGGCACCAGTACTGGTGGGAGTACCGCTATCCCAAGCTGGGCATCGTGACGGCCAATGAACTGCATGTGCCGGTGAGCGACCCCGAGCACCCGCAGGTGACCTATCTGACGATGTCGTCCGCGGATACCGATCACAGCTTCTGGGTTCCGGAGCTTGCCGGAAAGACAGACCTGATTCCCAACAAAGTGAACACGATGTGGATTGACCCGACGCGCGCAGGACTCTACCTCGGGCAGTGTGCGCAGTATTGCGGCGTGCAGCACGCAAAGATGCTGATCCGCGTGTATGCCGATACGCCGGAACAGTTCTCAGCGTGGGTCGCGGATCAGCAGAAGGTCGCGCTCCAAGCGCCATCTGCGGCCGAGGGCCGCGAGGTCTTTCTGCACAATGCTTGCGTAAACTGCCACTCGGTTTCAGGAACGGACGCCAAAGGAATCTTCGGACCGGACCTCTCGCATGTGGGCGGCAGGGCCACGATTGCTTCCGGCGCGGTGCAGAATACGCCCGAAAATCTACGCGCGTTCATCAACAACCCCGCGGACTTCAAGCCAGGCGCACTGATGCCGGCGATGCACCTGAACGACCACGATCTGAACGCGGTTACGCAATACCTGAGCACGCTGAAGTAACGAGAAGGGGCAGCTATGGCAACACACACATCCGCGGCCGCAGTGGCGGGTCTTCCGCAGACGATGCGGAGACCGGGCGGCGTCCTCTCTGTGGTGCAGGAGTGGGTCACGACTGTCGATCACAAGAAGATTGGCCTGATGTACATCGGGTACGCGCTGATCTTCCTGGTGATTGCCGGCGCAGAGGCGCTGCTGATGCGCGTGCAGCTTGCGGTGCCGAATAACCACTTTGTCTCGCCGCAGGTCTTCAACCGGCTGTTCACAATGCACGGCACGACCATGGTGTTCTTTGTGGGCATGCCCATTCTGTTCGGGTTCGGCAACTACCTGGTTCCGCTGATGATTGGCGCGCGGGATATGGCGTTCCCACGGCTGAATTCGTTCAGCTTCTGGATCTCGGCTTTTGGTGGCGTGCTGCTCTACTTCAGCTACTTTGCGGGCAGCGGCCTGTATGGCGCGGGCACGGCGCCGGATGTGGGATGGTTTGCGTATGCGCCGCTGACATCCAAGGTGTTTTCACCTGGACACAGCACGGACTATTGGACGCTGAGTGTGCTGCTGAGCGGCGTGGGATCGATTGGCACGGCGCTGAACATTGTGGCCACGGCGCTGACGATGCGATGCAAGGGCATGAAGCTGAGCCGGATGCCACTGCTGGTTTGGATTTATGTAGTGATGAGCGGCATCGCGTTTGTGGCGGTGAGCCCGCTGACGGCGGCGCAGATCATGCTGGTGATCGATCGCTACCTGGGCGGCCACTTTTTTGATACGCAGGCAGGCGGATCGGCTGTGCTGTGGATGCACTTCTTCTGGATCTTCGGGCACCCGGAGGTCTACATCCTGGTACTGCCGGCGTTCGGCTTCGCCAACGAGATTATTCCTGTCTTCTCGCGCAAGGCGATATTTGGCTATCCGGCGATGGTGGCGGCAAGCGTGGGCATCGCATTCGTGAGCCTGGGCGTGTGGGCACACCACATGTTCACGGTGGGGATGGGACCGGACGCGAATGCGTTCTTCACCTTCTCCACAATGGTGGTGGCGGTGCCGACGGGCATCAAGATCTTCAACTGGCTGGCGACGATATGGGGCGGCAATATCCGGTTCGCCACACCGATGATCTTTTCCATCGGCTTTCTCTTCCAGTTTCTGATTGCCGGCCTGACGGGAGTGATGCTGGCGGTCTCCCCGTTTGACTGGCAACTGGGCAACTCCTATTTCGTCGTGGCGCACTTCCACTACGTGCTGGTGGGCGCAATTCTATTCATGATCTTCGCGGCGTTCTATTACTGGTACCCGAAGATTACCGGACGGATGCTCTCAGAGAAGCTGGGCAAGTGGCACTTCTGGCTGCTGGTCTTCGGCTTTCACATGACGTTTGACTTCATGCACGTTCCCGGACTGCTGGGTATGCCGCGGCGCGTATACACCTATGAGGCCGACCGCGGCTGGGGCGACTGGAACATGATTGTGAGCATCGGCGCGATTTTCCAGACGATTTCAGTTCTGGTGTTCGTGTACAACCTCGTGCGGTCGTACTACAAGGGCGAGATTGCCGGGCCGGACCCGTGGGATGCGTGGACGCTGGAGTGGTCCACCAGCTCACCGCCGCCCAGCTACAACTTTGCTGAATTGCCGACGGTAAGCAGCCGGCGGCCGTTGTGGGATTTGAAGCACCCCGATGACCCAGACAGCAACTATGAGTAGACAGGCCGGAGCGGAGACAGGAGCGGGAGCAGGCGCATGAGCACAGTCGCAGCAGTTGCAAATCCAACCGGGGATGAGTGGAAGCAGCCGTCGCGGGGCATGGTCGGCATGGCCTGCCTGATTGCGGCGGAGTCCGCGATCTTCGTCATCTTTGTGGTGGCTTACATCTACTACACGGGCAAGAGCCTGAGCGGACCGACTCCGCGCGAGGTGCTGAACCTGCCGATCTTCTCGACGATCTGCCTGCTGTCGAGCAGCATCACCGTGCACTTTGCCGTGCATGAGCTGCAAGGCAGCCGCATCGGGAGATTCATCGCATGGCTCGCCTCGACGGTTTTGCTGGGCGGCATCTTTATCGCGAGCACGGCCTTGGAGTGGTACGAGCTGATCTACCACGATGGGCTGACAATTCGCACGAATCTGTTTGGGACGACGTTTTATTCGCTCGTAGGCCTGCACGCATCGCACGTGATCGCGGGCTTGATCATGCTGGGGCTGGCGCTGATCTTTGCGCTGCAGGGCAAGGTGAACGCGCACCATACCGAGCGGTTCGAGGTGCTTAGCGTTTACTGGCACTTTGTGGACGCCGTTTGGGTGGTCGTGTTCACCGTGGTGTATGTACTGGGCCGCTGAGGCCGTGAACTGAGGTACGCAATGGAGCATAACAACGAGTCCGGTCAAACCGCCGTGCACATGCCCGAGCCGACGGCGGCGCCAATGGCGCTGGCGCTGGGCATCACGCTCATCATCACCGGCATGGTGACGCATGTCGCCGTGAGCATTCTGGGTGTGGTGCTTTCCATCGCAGCGAGCTATAAGTGGTTCCGCGCCGTGCTGCCGGTGGAGGCGCACGAGATGGTGCCGGTTCGGGAAGAAGAGATTGTCCTGGTAACCTCGCGCAAGACGATTGAGAGGCTGCCGCTGAGCCCAATTCACCGTAAGCTGGTGCCGGTGGAGACCTTCCGGTTCTCGACCGGACTGAAGGGTGGCATTGCAGGCGGCATCGCGATGATCGGGCCGGCGACGCTGTTCAGCCTCTTGAAGTTTCACAGCCTGTGGTACGCGATGAACCTGATGGCGGCTGGTGGCTTTGTCAGCTGGACGCAACAGAGCAATGAGTTCCTTGCGCAGTTCCACATAGAAGGACTGCTGGCAGCACTGGCCATTCATGCGGTGACGTCACTGCTGGTGGGGTCGCTGTATGGCGCGATGTTGCCGATGTTTCCCCGGTGGCCGATTCTGACGGCGGGGTTTCTGGCGCCGCTGCTCTGGACGGGGCTGCTCGCGTCAGTGCTGAACATAGTAAGCCCGATCCTGAATGAGCGCATCGATTGGTTCTGGTTCATTCCCTCACAGATTGCCTTTGGCCTGGTGGCGGGCTACGTGGTGAATCTGGATGCCAAGGTGCGCACGCGGCAGTTCCAGTCACTGCCGTTTGTGTTGCGCGCAGGCGTGCATGGCGCGATCGAAGGCGATGATGCAGAGCAGAGCCGGAAGGATGGGGAGCAATGATGCGGCGATCGTACGCATGGGCAACTCTGGCGGTGTGCGCAGCGGCGCTGAGCGCGGTTGGCTGCACCAGGATGCCGGGTTATCCCAAGCATGGACCTGAGGTGGTGCGGCCGGATGAAGTGAAGGATTTCGCGACGCTCTACGCGCAGAACTGCGCCGCTTGCCACGGGAAGAACGGGACGGGCGGCGCGGCGTTGCAACTGAACAATCCTGCCTATCTGGCGATTGCAGGAGAGGTAAATCTGCGGACCGTCACGGCGAAGGGCGTGAAAGGTACGCTGATGCCCGCCTTTGCGCAGAGTGCAGGCGGGATGCTGACGGATGAGCAGATCGATGCGCTGGCGAAGGGCATGCTGGCCGCATGGGCCAGGCCTGCGGAGTTTGCAGCAGTGACGCTGCCGCCCTATGGCGATAGCACGCCGGGCAATGCGGCGAACGGGCAGAAGGTTTTTGTCGAGGCTTGCGCACGCTGCCACGGCGCGGACGGAACGGGCGCGAAGGCAGCGAATGGGCAGTCGCAGCCCAAGGGTGCGGCGAAGGATACGATTCTGGATCACTCCGCGCTGGCTCTGGTGAGCAATCAGAGCTTGCGCAGCCTGATTCTGGCAGGACGTCCGGATGAGAACGTGCCGGATTGGCGCTCGTACATCACCGGCCCCAATGCGCGCGCACTGACTTCTCAGGATGTGAACGACATGGTGGCATGGCTGGCTGCGCATCGCGAAGATCAACCTAGTGAACCGGTGCAGGCCGGATCAGGCCAGGCATCCGCGCAGACCACCGCGAAGCCTGCAGGAATGAAGGAGGCGCAATGAGCACATCGAAGCAGCATGGCGGAGCCGAACACGCAGAGGGTGCGGCACAAGCTGCAGAGCAGACCGAGTCCAGGGGCGCTGTGCAAAGCCGGCGCGCCTTTCTCTTCAAGCTATCTCTAGCGCTGAATGGCGTGGTGGGCGCGGTGGTGGCGGTCCCGATTCTCGGCTACATTCTGGGCCCCGCGCTGAAGAAGAACGCCAGCTACAATTCGTGGGTCTCGCTGGGTTCGGTTGCCGACTTCCCCGAGGGCGAAACGCGGATGGTGGATTTTCGCAACCCGGTGACGATGGTGGCGGATGGCATGACGGCCAATTCTGCATGCTGGGTGCGGCATGTCGAAAGCAAGAAATTTCAGGTGTTCGCGATCAACTGCGCGCATCTCGGATGCCCCGTGCGCTGGTTCCCGCAGTCACGGCTATTTCTGTGTCCCTGCCACGGCGGAGCCTACTACGAGGACGGCTCGCGCGCTTCGGGGCCGCCGGAGCGGGGATTGTTTGAGTACAACTACACGGTGGCGGGCAACCACCTGATGATTGAAGCGGGCTCGCTCCCGACGCTGGCCACAGAGGCCTGCGACCGGAGGACGAAGCCGCTGGTGCAGATTGAGCCGGGAGCGCCGGGAACCTCAGCGGATGAAGACGCCAACACAACGAGGTCGTCGTAATGGAAAGCCAGAATACGAAGAAGGGCGCGGCCATTAAATTGTTTGACTGGTTCGAAAGCCGCCTGGGCCTGGCCAAGCCGATGATCGAAGCGGCATTGCATCCAACGCCGGCGCGCAGCGCAAGCTGGTGGTACGTCTTCGGCAGCGCGGCGACTGTATTGCTTGTGTTGCAGGTGGTCACGGGCATCCTGCTGGGACTTGTGTACACGCCATCGGCAGGCGAAGCGTGGAGCAGCCTGCAGTTTCTGAATCACGATGTGACGCTGGGATGGTTTCTGCGTGCGATGCATGGGTGGGGATCGGACTTCATGATCGCCATCGTTATCATCCACATGGTGCAGGTATTTCTCTTCGGCGCTTACAAGTTTCCGCGCGAGCTGACCTGGATTATCGGTGTCTTTCTGCTGCTACTGACGCTGGGCATGGCATTCACCGGCCAGGTGCTGCGCTTTGACCAGGATGCCTATTGGGGGCTGGGCATCGGCGCATCGATCATCAGCCGTATTCCGATAGTGGGCGGGCCGATGGTGGGCCTGCTGCTGGGCGGACCGATTATCGGCGGGCCGACGCTGGCGCGCTTCTTTGCGCTGCATGTTTTCATCATCCCCGGCACACTGCTGGCGCTGGTGGCGCTGCACGTGTGGATGGTGCTGAAGCTGGGCATCAACGAATGGCCGATGCCGGGACGCGTCGTGAGCAAGACAAGCTACTTGCGCGAGTATCAGGAAGAGACGCACAAGAATGGTGTGCCGTTTGTGCCGGACGCCGCATGGAAGGATGCTGTCTTTGCAGCGGCGATTCTGCTCTCGGTGATGGCATGCGCGCTGTTGCTGGGGCCAATCGGGCCGACGGGACAGCCTGACCCGACCATCATCCAGACTGCGCCAAAGCCGGACTTCGCATTTCTCTGGATCTATGCGGTCCTGGCGTATCTGCCGGCTGACATGGAAACGCCGTTCCTGTTCATTGCGCCGATTGTGGTGATTGGCGGCATGCTATTGCTGCCGCTCGTTGCCGGCGAAGGCGAGAAGCACTGGTCGCGGCGTCCGGTGGCGGTGCTGATGCTGGCGGTGATCGCGGTGACGCTGGGCACGTTCACGCAGCTGGGCACATACACGCCGTGGAGCCCACAAATGGAGGCCTGGTCTGGCGATACGATTCCGACGCAATATCTGGAAGGCCGCTCGCCGCTGGAACGGCAGGGCGCGCTTGTGCTGCAGAACAAGCAATGCCGCGACTGCCATGCATTGGGCGGCGAGGGCGGAATGCGAGGGCCAGCCTTGGATACCATTGCTGCGCGCATGACCGAGGACCAGATGATTCGTCAGGTGCTGCAGGGCGGCGGCAACATGCCGGCCTACGGCAAAGCGCTAAGCCCGGCGGAGACGCACGCGCTGGTGAGCTTTCTGATGACGCTGCGCGGCAAGGATCTGCAACCGGCCGTGGACTTCTCTCGCACGCTGACGCGAGCAGACAACGGCGCCGCACCGCCTGCGGCGAGTGGAGAAGGCGCGAGATAGCGCGATGACGACGCCCGTGCAGGCCGTGATGGACGACTGGGAAGTGCCGGTCTGGCTGACCGTTGCGACCCTGCTCTCCTGCGTGCTCTATCTGCGCGGATGGCTGGCGCTGCGCAAGACCAGACCGCAGCAGTTTGACGCCTTACGACTGCTGCTCTTTATGGCTGGAATGGCGAGCCTGTGGATCTCGATCGGCTCGCCGCTGGATGCGTTTGCAGATGTGCTGCTGAGCGCACACATGGTTGAGCACCTCATCCTGATGATGATTGTGCCGCCGCTGGTGCTGCTGGGCCAGCCGGTTGTGCCGATGCTGCGCGGCATGCCGCGCTTTGTGCGCGTGGGCGTGGCCGGGCCGCTGCTGCGCATGAGACCGCTGCGCAAGTTCTTTCACGGACTGGTACATCCGCCGATTGCCTGGCTGGCGATGAACGTGACGCTGCTGGCATGGCATGTGCCGGGCGCGTACGATGCAGCTCTCGAAAACGAGACCGTGCACGACATCGAGCATCTGTGCTTCCTGGCCGGGGCAATGCTTTTCTGGTGGTGCATCGTGCAGCCGTGGCCCTCGGCGCGCAAGCCCTACCACTGGGGTATGCTGCTCTACCTATTAACCGCGGACTTCGTGAATACGGGCCTGTCGGCATTTCTGGCCTTTTGCAACCGGCCGGTCTATTCCTTCTATGTCGAACACCCGAACCCGTTTCAGATTCAACCGGTGCCGGACCAGGTGCTTGGCGCAGCGGTGATGTGGGTGGTGGGTTCTCTGGCCTACCTGATCCCAGCGGGCATCATCACCATGGGACTGCTGCAGCCGGCGCGCCGACCACGAGTTCTGCATCACGTCTGAAGACGAATTCCCTTCCCTGTCATTCTTTGTCTCGCTGCCGCGAAAAATTTTGCTCATGCGCTAACTAATCCTTTAGTTGTGGGTCTATAGGGTTGCACGGCGCGTTCGGAGTTCAAGTAACCCATTTGGAATCAGAAAGAAATTCATGCCGCCCAGGAAATCCAACACGTTGACCGAGGCAGAGCTGAGGCTCATGAAGATCCTCTGGCGGCGCGGTGACTCATCGGTAAACGACCTGGTCGCCGCGATGCCCGAAGGCGAGGATCTCGCCTATAACTCGGTACTCACGACGATCCGGATTCTGGAGCAAAAGGGGTATGTGGAGCACCGCCAGGAGGGCCGCGCCTTTGTCTACTGGCCGTGCGTGGCCGAGCAGGAGGCAAGCCAATCGGAGATTCGGCACGTGCTAAGCCGGTTCTTTGGGAATTCACGCGAGCGGTTGCTGCTCTCGCTTCTAGGCGATGAGGACCTCTCGCCCGACGAATTGCAGAGGCTGAAGCAGGCCATTCAAGACGCCGCGCCGGACGAAGATGAGGGCGCAGCGAGCGAGGTGACTCGATGAGCGTGGCGCCTCTCAGCACCGTTCTGACCATGGCAGTGAGCGACGTGGTTGCGGGATTCGAACGTCTGGCCCACGTGGCTGCACCCATCGCCGTGACGGCTCTGTGGCAAGGTCTGGCGGTGACCGTGGCTTTGGCCGGTGCGCTCAAGCTGGTGCCGCGCATCTCTGCCGGGCAGCGCTTTGCTGCGTGGGCGATTGGGTTTGGGGTAGTGGCCGTGCTGCCTCTAGCGCCACTCTTCGGGCATTTCAGCAAGGTACAGGCCTCGGTGGCTGCGACACCCTCAGCAGCCCATCAGGCATGGCTGAAGCTTGTGCCGGCATGGGGCGTGGCGATTGCACTCCTGTGGGCGGCTGCGTCCCTGCTGCGCGCGGTTGACCTTGGCGTGCATGCCGTTGGGCTGCGACGCATCTGGAAGAGCGCAAGGCCGGTTGATCTTGCATTTATGTCAGATCGGTTGCGGGAGGGAGCGCGGATTCCGCGGCAGGTGCAGGTCTGCTCGACGACGGAGCTGGATCGACCCAGCGTGATTGGATTTCTCGCGCCACGAATTCTCATCCCGGCATGGCTGCTGAAGAAGCTGACACAAAGTGAACTGGAGCAGGTGGTGCTGCATGAGGCCGAGCATCTGCGGCGACGCGATGACTGGACCAACCTGCTGCAGAAGATTGCGCTGGTGCTGTTTCCGCTGAACCCTGCGCTCTGGTGGATGGAGCAGCGACTGTGCCGCGAGCGCGAGATGGCGTGCGATGAGGGCGTGGTGCGGCAAACCCGTGCGCCGCGTGCCTACGCTGCATGCCTGGCAAGCCTTGCAGAGCGCGGGCTGGCGCAGCAAACGGAGGCTCTGACGCTGGGCAGTTGGCAGCGGCGGCCGGAACTGGTGGACCGTGTGCATCGCATCCTAAGGCGCAGCCACGAGATGAGCCCGCTGGCGACTGGAGCCTTTCTGGCCGCGACGGTCTGCGGGCTCATTGCGGGATCAGTGGAGCTGGTGCGCTGCCCACAGGTGGTTGCTTTTGATTCAGTCCTCCCAGTGGCACATACGGCGATCCGGACCGCGATGGTGCGGCCTGAGCTTGCTTCGAGTCCAGCCACTTCCGGCGCACACGCCGAGGCTTTAGAGCGAGAGCCGGCAACCAAAGGACGCGCGCGCTCAGTTGCAATCATGGCTGTTATGCACGAACCGGAATCATCCGAGCGGGGTGCGCAACTGGCAGGGCGCGCGCAGGGGCCACGCGCGGTAGCCGTTCGCGCGGAGATGCCGCAGACAGCAGCCGCTATGCAGGCGAGTGGAGCGGGTTCGCAATTCTTTGTGTTGACGGCGTGGGAACAAGTGGAGATTGTGGAGCCGGTTGTGCAGGTCTCTGCGGACTATGACATCGTCGCCCATCCGGACAGTCCAATTCCCGTACCAGCAATCGAGCGGTTCACTGTGACTCGACTGATTCTTCGGGTCGTTCCAAAATCTTCAGCGCCAGCCGCGCCGCTCTTCGCGCGCGACGGCTGGCTGACTCTGCAACTTTAACCGAAGCCAAGTACACCCAATGGAGGGATCAATATGTCTGCATCAACTAATTCTTTAATCGTAAGAACGAAACGGTTAGCCATCCCTGCCGGAACGGCGGCAGCTGCTCTACTGGGCGCAGCTTTCCTCTTCGGCCATCGCACGGCAGAGGCCGCGAGCAGCGCGGCGGCTCCGTTGGATGACAGCCGCGTCTCGTCGCTTGTTGCGCTGGATGACGCAGTGGAAGCAGTCGCTTCGCGCGTCACGCCTGCAGTTGTCAGCGTGTCAGTGACGGCGAGGGTGAATCCCAATGAGCCGGGTGACGATGGCATGCCGGCACAGGGGCAGATTCCGCCGGGGCTGCAACAGTTCTTCGGCTTCGGCTCGCCGTTTCAGGGCCAGGGCATGCCGCAGCAGCCACAGGTGGAATACGGCGTGGGCAGCGGCATCATCATCTCGCCGGACGGCTACATTGTGACCAACGATCATGTCGTGAATGACGCGACGCAGATTCGTGTGACCATGCACGACCGACGCGTTTTTGCGGCGCGGCTGATGGGCGTCGACAAGCTGAATGATCTGGCGGTGATCAAGATTGACGCGAAGGATCTGCCTAGCATTCCGTGGGGCGACTCCAACCAGTTGCATCCGGGACAGACGGTGCTGGCCTTTGGCAGTCCATTCGGCTACTTCCAATTTTCGGTCACGCGCGGAATTATCAGCGCCTTGAACCGGCCGAATCCGTATACCAATGACCCGCGCAAACCAGGCGACTTCATTCAGACCGACGCGGCAATTAATCCCGGCAACTCCGGAGGCCCGCTGGTGGATGCGCATGGAGAGGTGATCGGTATCAACACATTCATCATCACCAACAGCGGATCGTTCGCCGGCGCGGGCTTTGCAATCCCTTCAGAGATTGCGCGCAGCTCAGCTGAGCAGATCATCAAGACCGGCTCGGTGCACCACGGGTACCTGGGCATCAGCATGAACGACGTGACGCCGGAAAATGCAAGCTTCTTCAACCTGCCGGATGCGAGCGGCGCAATTGTCAGTCAGGTGGCTCCGGACTCGCCCGCGAGCCACGCAGGGCTGAAGACAGGCGACGTGTTGCGCGAGCTGAATGGGAAAAAGATGGTGAACGGCAGCGCCCTGCAGGTGGCCGTTACGCAGATTACACCAGGAAACACGATCGCGCTGGGCATCCTGCGCGACGGCAAACCCGAAACGGTGAAGGTGCAGGTGGGCGAGTTCCATGCGAAAACTGAACTGGCAGAGAGCAACGCCGGGACCGATGGCCAGCACGCGCGCCTCGGTCTTGCCGTCGCAGATCTGACTTCAGATATTCGTCAGCAACTGAATATTCCAGAGCACGTGCACGGCGCGGCGATTGAGACTGTGCGTCCTGCAAGTCCGGCGGACGATGCGGGCCTGGCGCCGGGCGACGTGATTCTGGAGGTTGACCGTAAGCCGGTGGAGAGCGCAGACAATTTTGTCAGCCAGGTTCACGCGCTGCCGGCCAGCAAGGACATTCTGCTGCTGGTGTGGTCGCATGGCGGCGCGAGCTATCGCGTGGTGCATCCGGCACCGAACGCGCAAAATGGCATGTGACTAAATACGCGCGGAGAGGCAGTGCTAGCTTGCTCTCCGCGCGTTGATTTCTCCTGTTTTGCAACCCAAGCAAGTGATGCGTCGCTGAAGAATCGATGGGCGATCCGAGCTGGTTGCCGCTGATTTGCAAAGACTTGAATGCAGCGCCGCAGAATGCGATTCGCCAGCGCGCAATATTGGAGGTTCAAGATTTGTGTTGCAATTTACCATTCCTCCTGAGAAAATTTGACCATGCAGATTTCGACCTGTTGTCGCCTTTGTATGCCGCCACGCGCGCACAGGTGACCTGAGTCTGCAAGTTTGTACCCAACTTCAAGGTTTCTGAATGCCCGCGTTGCAGCCCAATCTGCCGCGGGCTTTCTATTTTCCCCACAAACTTATACGGTCCTTGGACCTTTCCGAGTAAAGAGGAGTTATGAGCGAATCTGTCGTTCTGAAGGAAACGAAAACCCAGCGCACCGAGCGGCTGAAGCTTGCCAAGAATCCCTGGGAAGCATTCGACGAGGTGCGGGCGTTTGCCCGTGCAGGCCGCGCGAGCGTGGTGCCGGAGTGGGCATCGCTCTACTTCAAATGGTGGGGCGTCTACACGCAAGGGGACGGCGTGGGCGCCACCGGGGGCAAAGGCGGCGAAGGGGTAACGACCGATTACTTCATGATGCGCGTCGGGATTCCGAATGGAATCATCACCTCGAAGCAGCTCCGCGTAATTGCAGACCTGACGCGCAAACACGCGCGCAATCTCGCCGACATCACGGTGCGGCAGAATATCCAACTGCACTGGCTGACGATTGAATCGCTGCCGGAAGTGGTGGATGCGCTGAGTGCGATCGGGCTTTCGCCGAAGGGTGCCTGCGGCGATGTGGTGCGCAACGTGACCGGCTGCCCGCTGTGCGGGATTGCTGCCGATGAGATCATTGACGCCTCGCCGCTGGCTGTGGAGGTCGCGCAACTGCTGACGGCGAATCCGGAGTTTGTGAATCTGCCGCGCAAATTCAAGATCTCCATATCCGGCTGCCCTACATGGTGCAACTATCCAGAGATTAATGATGTGGCGTTGACGCCTGTGCTGCACCACGATCAAGTGGGGTTTGCGCTGCGCGTGGGAGGCGGGCTGTCCAAGGAGCCGCATCTTGCGATTCCGATTGATGTCTTCATCCTGCCGGAACAGGCTGTGCGCGTTGTTCGCACCGTAGCCGAGATCTTCCGGGATCAGCAGGGGCTGCGCGAGAGCCGCGACCGGGCACGCATGAAGTACCTCTTCCTGAAGGAGGGGTGGACACCGGAGAGCTTCCGCGCGGAGCTGCAGTCGCGCCTGGACTTCACGCTGCTGCCGGGCGCGCCGGAGCGCCTTCCCGATGAGACGCTACGCGACCACGCGGGCATCCACCCGCAGAAGCAGGCCGGGCTCAGCTACGTGGGCGCATCGGTGCTGCGCGGGCGGATGACGGGCGATCAGCTTGCTGCGGCCGCAGAACTCGCTGAGCGCTACGGAAGCGGGCAGTTGCGTGCGACTGCGTCGCAGAACCTGATCTTCATCGACATTCCAACTGAGAAAGCGCCAGAGCTGGTTCGCGAGCTGGGAAAGATCGGACTCCATGTGGAAGGCTCAGTTTTCTGGAGAGGAGCCGTGGCCTGCACCGGCACCGAGTTCTGCAAGCTGGCAATTACGGAGACTAAGGGCTTTACGCGCTGGCTGGTGGAAGAGATGGAGGAGCGGCTGCCCGAGTTTGATGAACTGCTGCGCCTGCACGTGACGGGCTGCTCGAATGGCTGCGGCCAGCACTGGATTGCCGATATCGGCATGGAAGGCAAGAAGATCAAGCATGAAGGCAAGATGATCGATGCCTACTACTTCTGCCTCGGGGGCGCGGTGGGTAAGCACGCCGCAGTCTCGCGCCCTGTTGGCTATCGCTGCCCTGCGCCGCAGGTGCCTGAGTCGATTGAGCGGCTGCTGCGTCAGTACATGGCCAGCCGTGCATCAGATGAGAATCTTCGCGCGTGGTTCCAGCGGCACTCCAATGACGAGCTGCGCGCATATCTAGCTGGAGAAGAACAGCCAGCTGCGGAACGCGATTTGCCGCCCGCTGGCCGAGTGCCGCTGGCCGTGGCGGAATAAGGAGAGAACCATGCAACTGCTGCCGATTTTCCTGAGACTCGAAGACCGCCCTGCCCTGCTGGTGGGCGCGGGGAATGTTGCGCTCGAAAAGATCGGCAGTCTGCTCAAAACAGGGCTGCACCTGCGCGTGATCGCCCCGGAGGCGCGGCAAGAGGTGCAGGCGCTGGCCGCCGAAGGCACGCTGGAGTGGGTGCAGCGCGAGTTCCTGCCGCACGATCTGGACGGCATGTTCCTCGTCATCGCGGCGACGGACAAGGCTGACGAAAACGCGGCAGTCTACCAGGCAGCAATCGAACGAAACGTCCCCTGCAACAGCGTTGACGACATTCCGAATTGCGATTTCTATTTCGGATCGGTAGTGCGGCGCGGAGACCTGCAGGTTGCCATTTCGACCGCGGGAGAGAGCCCCGCGCTGGCACAGCGGCTGCGTCGGGAGATTGACGAACAGCTTCCGCAGGATCTGGGACCCTGGCTGGCAGAGCTTGGCGGGCTGCGGCGCGAAGTGCTGGCAACACACCCACGCGGAGAAGAACGCAAGCTGCTGCTGCATGAGCTGGCGCAGCGACAGATCTGCGATTCTCCAAGCTGTGCCACGCGCCGTCTCGCAGCCGCGCCGTTGCAGCAACCTCAGCCCGGCGAGGTGGGAAGAGTGTCGCTTGTGGGTGCGGGACCAGGCGACCCGGAGTTATTGACAGTAAGAGCCACGCGCTTGATTCGCTCTGCGCATGTGGTGCTGCACGATGACCTTGTGCCGCAAGCGATTCTTGGCCTCGCTGCGCCGGAAGCGGAGATTGTGAACGTGGGCAAGCGCTGCGGCCTGAAGAGCATCACGCAGGACGAGATCAACGCACTGATGATGAAGCGCGCGCAATCCGGTCGCACCGTCGTCCGGTTAAAGAGTGGAGATCCTCTGCTTTTTGGCCGAGCGGCGGAAGAGATGGCGGCACTGCGCGATGCGGCGGTTCCATTTGACGTGGTGCCGGGAATTACTGCGGGGATGGCTGCGGCAAGCTCTATCGGCTGCTCGTTGACCAGCCGCACGGCTGCCTCCAACGTCATCTTTTCGACTGGCCATCACGCGCAATCGCACAATCATGCGCCCCTGCCTGCGATGGAAGATGCCACGCGCGTGGTCTACATGCCGGGGCGCGATCTGAACCTACTGGCGATTGAATGGATGCAGGCTGGGCTGCCGGAAGATTTGCCCTGTGCAGTGGTGTCACGCGCCTCTCAGCCAGACGAACAGGTCCAGTACACGACTCTCGGCAAACTCGGCTCGCTCGACGCCGTGCATGCGCCCAGTCTGCTGATTGCCGGCTGGGCCGTGGCGGAAGCTGCCGCGATGGAATCGCAGACGACCATCAGCGTTCAACAGGCTTGACGCAGAGAGCGTAATTCAAGGTAAACTAAATCGACTTATTAAGCATACCTTTCAGAGTCGCTTGCCTAGTTCTGTCAGGAGCTAGTTGACCCGCGAGGAGAGACAGATGCCAGCGTGCGCAGGTAGCAGGAGTGGTAACTGCGCCTTCAGAGCATGGCTGCCATTGTTCGTCTGCTTCCTGGTGAGCGCCTGTGGCGGAGGCGGCAGCTCGACGCCGCCCGCGGTCGCAACCGTCGTCCTGACAGTGGACTCGAACAATCCCGCGAATGGTGTGGCCATCACTGTAAGCCCTTCCGACAACAATGGGGCATCCAACGGAACGACTACACTCAGCCGGACTTACAAGTCTGGGACCACGGTGACATTGACGGCGGCGAACTCAGCGGGCACGAACAGGTTTTCATCCTGGTCAGGATGTTCATCATCGAACGGATCGACCTGCACAGTAACCTTGAATGCTGATACAACTGTCACAGCAGGTTATTCCACACCTGTCATTACATCGGTCAACGTTACGCCGAATCCCACATCAGCCACAATTGGGACCACGTTGCAACTTACCGCAGCGGTCTCAGGCAACGGAAGCTTTTCCACTGCTGTGACCTGGTCTGTGAGCGCACCCGCGGGCAGTTCGCTCAGTCCTGGCGACATCAATGCCAACGGCCTCTACACCACCCCGTATCCTGCTCCGGCAACTGCAACCGTAACCGCGACAAGCGTGCAGGACCCGACAGTCTCTGGAAGCGTTACTGTGACCTTGAATGCGCCTCTACCCTCCGGAGGTCCAGCGCTGAGCGTCGATGCGGGCAACCAGACTCACGCAATCAGTCCACTCATCTATGGGATGAATTCATACACGTTGACGCCTGCCACCGCCAAAGCGGCCAGAGTCACGGTGGATCGCTGGGGTGGCGATGGCACCTCACGGTACAACTATCTTCTCGATGTCACCAACTCTGCGAGCGACTGGTACTTCGAAAATCAAGTGGGGAACACGGGACTGGAAGCGACAAGCGCATTCAATGCGCAAGTGGCAGGGGATGCTTCAGTGGGAGCGAAGACGCTGGGGACTGTCCCTGTCAACGGATGGGTCGCCAAAGACGGAACATCGTGCAGCTTTCCTGCATCGACCTATCCGAACCAACAGAAGGTCGATAGCTACCGCAACTGCGGGAATGGCGTGTATCCACAAGGTGTGAATGGCTGCAATAGCGCCAATGGGTGCGATATTACGGGCGTCAACGCGACAGCCACCAGCGTTGCTGTTAATTCTTCGTGGGTGGGTAACTGGGTTTCATACCTAGTTGGCAAGTTTGGCACAGCGGCAAACGGCGGAGTGGCGATCTACGACCTGGACAACGAGCCCAGCTGGTGGGACGCAGTCCATCGCGACGTGCATCCCAATCCATTTACCTACGATGAGGTGACCAACAACGGAATCGCCGCCGCTACAGCGATCAAAGCTGCCGACCCAACTGCAGAGGTTAGCGGCCCGGTCATGGACTATTGGTGGGACTACTTCTATTCCAAGAAGGATGTGGAGGGGGGATGGAGCTCAGGCCCATGCTATGAGCCATGGGATAACCCGGTGGATCGCAGCGCGCATGGTGGTGTTCCATTGATTGAATACTACCTGCAGCAGTTTGCCGCGTACGACACACAGAACCATGTACGCATGCTGGATTACCTGGACCTGCATACGTATTTTGCCGCCGATAATCTGGGGTTTGCTCCGGCAGGCAACACAACTGCGCAGGAGGCGCGGCTGAACTCGACGCGAGTTTTCTGGGATCCAACTTACACCGATCCCAACTACCCTCAACCGAACTACATCACCGATGCAAATTACACGTCCAGCTGCTCGACGCCGCTGCAGGCGCCGCAGATCATTCCGATGATGCATCAATGGGTCACGAGAGATTATCCGGGAACCAAACTCGCGATCACCGAATACAACTGGGGCGGACAGGAGTCCATCAACGGGGCATTGGCACAGGCAGACATCCTGGGCATATTCGGTCGAGAGGGACTTGATCTGGGCACGCTCTGGGGACCGCCTGACCCGGTCAAACAAGTGCCAGGGTTGATGGCCTTTGAAGCCTACCGCAACTACGATGGAGCCGGAGCCGAGTTCGGCGGAATGGCTCTGACATCGACCAGCAGCGATCAAAGCAAGCTCGCGGTGTACGGCGCTCTGCGCACGTCGGACAATGCTGTGACAGTCATGGTCCTGAATAAGACTTATGGTGATCTCACCGCCACGCTCGCGCTTGCGAACCTTATCCCGAATGGCGTGACGAAGGTATGGCTCTATAGCAATGCCAATCCGGCGGCAATTGTCGCTCAACCTGATGCCACGGTGACTCCGCCGGTCGCCGGGAGCACGACAAGCACGCTTTCGGCGACCTTTCCCGCGCAGTCCATCACCATCCTGGCGATACCGAAGCAGTAGCGCAGAAATGCATTGCCAACCTTTATACTGAAGTGTCTGTGTGTCCATTTTCAGCACATCTAATCCTTGACTCCAGGCCAGGAGAAAGCATTGTCTCAGGCAGAGATTGGCATTATTGGCGGCAGCGGACTGTATTCCATGCCGGGCTTCACAAACGTCCGCGAAGAGCGGATCGACACGCCGTTCGGCGAGCCTTCGGATGCGTTTGTTCTGGGAGAACTGGAAGGGCGCGCGGTCGCATTTCTGGCCCGGCACGGACGCGGCCACCGAATACTGCCCTCCGAGCTAAACTTCCGCGCGAATATCTATGCCTTCAAAAAACTCGGCGTCGAGCGGATTCTTTCGGTCTCTGCTGTCGGGTCACTCAAAGAAGAGCACAAGCCTACTGATTTCGTTGTTCCCGATCAGTTCATCGACCGGACCTTCAACCGTATTGCGACGTTCTTTGGCGATGGGATTGTGGGGCATGTTGCCTTCGGCGATCCGGTGTGCGCAACGGTGGCACAGACGGCCGCAGAAGCGTGCAAGAAGGCCGGCGTGATCGGCAAGCTGGGCGGCACGTATGTTTGCATGGAGGGACCGCAGTTCTCGACGAAGGCTGAATCGAACCTGTATCGCAGCTGGGGCGCGGATGTCATTGGCATGACCAACCTGCAGGAGGCCAAGCTCGCACGTGAAGCAGAGATCTGCTACGCGACGGTTGCCATGGTGACGGACTACGACTGCTGGCGCGAGGGTCATGACGCCGTGACGATTGAAGAGATCGTCGCCGTGCTGCATAAAAACGCAGACAACGCCGCGAAGGTGGTGAAGGCCGCTGTGGCGGCGATGCCCAAAGAGCGCACATGCTCCTGCGCGACCGCAGCCAAGTTTGCCGTGTTGACTCAGCCGGACGCGATTCCCGAGGCTGCAAAGGAAAAGCTCAAGCTACTCTTCGGCAAGTATCACCCGTGGTAAACCAAATCAGTCGGCTGCACATTTCATACTTCAAGGACACACATGGCGATTACGGTTGTTGGCAGTGTTGCGTTTGATTCAATTGAAACTCCCGCAGGGCGGCGGGAACGTTGCCTTGGCGGAGCGGCTACCTACTTCTCGCTGGCGGCAAGCTACTTCACCGACGTGCGCGTGATTGCCGTGGTCGGCGAGGACTTCGGCACGAAGGAGGAGGGGGTCTTCACCGCGCGGAATATTGACATGCGGGGCATCGAGCGGGCGAGTGGCAAGAGCTTTTTCTGGGAAGGCTCATATCTTGAAAACCTGAACGAAGCGAAGACACACGCCACCGAGTTGAACGTCTTTGGAGTCTTCGAGCCAAAAATTCCGGATGCGTATCGCGACTCGGAGTTTCTCTTTCTTGCCAACATCGATCCTGTGCTGCAGCGGCGCGTGCGCGAAGCGATGCCGCAGGTAAAGCTTGTAGCTGGCGACACGATGAATTACTGGATCAAAGATCACAAGCCGGCCCTGCTGGAGGTGTTGAAGGGCCTCGATGTGCTGTTGATCAACGACACCGAGACGCGCATGCTGGCTCAGAACAGCAACCTGGTGCAGGCGGCGAGATCGGTGCTGGGCATGGGCCCTCGCATGCTGGTGGTGAAACATGGCGAGTACGGAGCGACGGCATTCCATCGCGCGTCCAAGGACGGCGTGGGCACCAAGCCATTTCGCGCGCCGGCACTGCCACTGGAACACGTCGTGGACCCGACCGGCGCTGGAGACAGCTTTGCCGGAGGCTTCTTTGGCTATCTGGCTTCTCAGCCGGAGCTGACGCCAGCGACTTTCCGCCGCGCGATGTTCTACGGCAGCGTGATGGGTTCGTTCACCGTGGAACGCTTTGGAACCGAGCGCCTGCAGGAACTTTCGCGGCGTGAGATCGATGAGCGCTTTCACCTCTTCCGCGAGTTGACCCACCTTGACTGAGGCAGGTTCGCAGGAAGGCTGCACCGGCCGGGAGTGGCTGGCCGTACTCGGCGCTTGCACCGCACTATCTTTTGCGGCATTCGCCTGGAGCTGGACGCACCACGCGCTGCTGAACTACGGCGATGCCGTTGCGCACCTGCACATCGCACGACGCGTGATTGACTCGCACCGGCCCGGGCTGACGCAGCTTGGCTCCGTGTGGCTGCCTCTTCCGCATCTGCTGCTGCTACCCTTTGTTGCGGTGTATCGCTGGTGGGCTGACGGCATCGCCGGAGCGATCCCATCGATGGCCGCCTACATCGCGGGGTGTGCGGGTTTGTATCGCCTGACTCGCCACTGGATGAAGCCATGGAGCGCGGCGCTGGGGCTCGCCTTCTTCGCGCTGAATCCGAATCTCTTGTATCTGCAGACAACTGCGATGACAGAGCCGCTGTTCCTTTGTGAATTTGTCTGGATTGTGTTGCTGCTGGTGGAGTGGCACGTGCGGCAGGATCAAAACACAGAGCACGCTGCCATGCTGCTCTGGCCCATTGCGGTTCTGCTGATTGCGGCAGTCTACACCCGGTACGATGGCTGGGTCCTGACGCTGCTGGCATGGATGGGTATCGGCTTCATTCTGCTGCGCCGGAGCGAACTTCGCTCGCGTACCTTCTGGACAGCGAGCGCTGCCGTGGTCGCTTCGCCGATTGTCTGGTTTGTCTATAACGCACTCGTCTACGGAGACTGGCTCGACTTTCAGCGTGGGCCTTACTCTGCACAGGCTATTGAGCTGAGAACGGCCACGCCGGGCGGCGCACCACATCCCGGCTGGCACGCTCCGCTCGTTTCGCTGCACTACTTCATGAAGAGCGCAGAGATGGATGCAGCCGCAATTACATGGGGCGCTGCGCTGCTCGGCGTTTGCCTTCTCGGAATGCTGTGGGCATGGCTAATCGCTCGCCGCCGCGGCTTTGTCTGGGCGTTATTGTTCTGGCTTCCAGCGCCGTTCTATGCCTACTCCGTTGCGTATGGCTCCGTGCCGATCTTCATCCCTCCGCTCTGGCCGCATTCCTGGTACAACACGCGGTACGGCATGGAATTGCTGCCTTGCTTTGCGCTGGGGGTCGCGTTTGCCGCGCAGGTTGCGCTGGGCGCGATTCGAGAGTTCAAGCCGCGATGGGCATCATACGGAAGTCTGGTTTTGTTGGCGCTCATTGTTCTCAATGAAGGTCTGGTGCTCAAGGAGCATCCTCTTACCTACGAAGAAGGTCTGCGCAACGTCGAAGCCCGCCAGCCGTTACTTGACCAGATTCCGCCCGCGCTGCGCGCGCTGCTTGCTACTCGGCCCGGCGGTATCATCCTGATGGAAACATCAGTCTATCCTCAGTTAGTGACGGGCACGGGCATTCCGTTGCGCCAGACGATCAACGAAAGCGACAAGCAGTTTTATGCCACGGCTCTTGAGGACCCCGCCGCTAACGCTGCAATCGTCGTTGCGTTTGATGGGGATGAGATTGACCTGGCGGTCAGGAAGCACCCGGCGGGCCTGCAAGCCGTGGGGCACTTTCATGCCCACGGCCAGCCATCGGCGACGATCTACATCTCGACACTTCCACCCTCTCAACAAAGCGCGAGCAGAGTGATAGCATCGGGCAAGGTAGCGTGATGGACTCGATGCTTGCACAGTTTGCGCAGCCCTTTGACTTCAACTGGTTTGAACAGGTCGTCGTCGTCCACGGCGCGTTAAGCCGGGTTGTTTCGGCATGTGTGCTCGGCGGCCTGGTCGGACTGGAGCGGGAGTTCAAGCGCAAGGCGGCAGGGGTTCGGACGAATATGCTCATCGCGATGGGCTGCGCGTTCTTCACGCTGCTTTCGGCTGTGCTCGCCGGGGGCAGCAATCCCGACAAGGGACGAGTGGCCTCGAACATTGTTCAGGGCATTGGCTTTCTCGGCGCAGGTCTGATCCTGCACAACCGCAACCGCATCAACGGGCTGACCAGTGCGGCGAGCGTATTTGTGGTGGCATCGATTGGCATGGCCTGCGGCGCGGGCCTGCTGCCGTCCGCGGCGGTCGCCACTGCCATTGTGATTGTCGCGCTGCAGGTCGTCGGCTTTTTGGAGCGGCGCGCCAGCATCAAGCTCTTCTCGTTGATTTATGAAGTGCGCGGCCGCGACCAGAGTGCGATGATGCAGTCCATACTGGACGCAATGGACAAGGCAGGCGAGCGCCTGGCAACCATGGACTGCGATGCGATTGGCGATTTGCAGCGCGTCAGTTTTACGCTGTCGGCCACACGAAGGCAGCATGAGCGGCTCTTTCGGCAACTGGCCGCGGAGCCTGCGATCGAAAAGCTGCTGAACTTTCATGATCCGGAGGAAGATTGATTCCCTTTACCAAGGCGCATGCCTGCGGCAACGATTTCTTGATTGTGACGGAAGAGGCAGCACAGGGGCACGAATGGTCTGCTCTTACGCAGCGGCTGTGTGCGCGGAATACCGGCGTCGGGGCGGACGGGATCGAGTTCTTCGCATGGACTGGTGAGCGGTCGGGTCGCATCCGCCTGCACAACGCCGACGGCTCGATTGCCGAGATCAGTGGAAACGGCACGCGCTGTGTGGCCGCATGGATGGCCGTTTTGCTCGACGCAAAGCCGGGCGATGAGCTGCGCATTGAAACCGACGCAGGACTGCGCATTTGCCATGTCAACGCGGTCCGAAAGGCCGCAGGATACGCCGTCGACGTCACGACTTCCATGGGCGCACCGATTGTCGCGCGGAAATCCATAAAGTTGGCGGACGGCACAAAGATCCAGGGCATTGAAGTCTCAACAGGAAACCCTCATTTCGTCATCGTGGTCGACAATGCGGCATTTGAAGTTGCTGGCAAATCTTGGCAGGAGATTGGGGCCGCAATCTGCCCGCACCCAGACTTCCCTCAGCAGACCAATGTCGAGTTCGTTCGCATCCTGGCACCGCATGAAAT
>JAGWML010000231.1 GCA_028873155.1 Acidobacteriota bacterium | reverse complement strand
GGGAATGCTGGGCGATGTGAACGAGAAGGCGACGAATCTGTTGCGCATCGCGTTGACGAACTCTGACCGTCTGGTGCGGCTGATCAACGACATCCTCGACCTGGAACGTGCGCAGGGGGGACGCGAACCGCTTGTCTTCCGGCCGGTGCAGATGGCGGACCTGGTGCGGCAGGCGATGGACGGGATGCAACTGGTGGCCGAGCAGGCCGGTGTGATGCTCATCCACGACAAGACGCAAGTGGAAGTGATGGCGGATCCGGATCGCATGTTGCAGGTGCTCACCAACCTGCTGTCGAATGCCGTGAAGTTTTCGCAGCCGAATTCGGCAATCTCGGTAATGCTTCGTCCGGGCTCGAGCGGCGTCACGTTGTCGGTCATCGACCAGGGCCGGGGCATTCCCGCGGACAAGCTGGAGGCGGTGTTTGGCCGGTTCCAGCAAGTGGATGCTTCAGACTCGCGCCAGAAAGGCGGCAGCGGTCTTGGACTTGCCATCTGCCGCGCGATTGTGACGCAGCATAGCGGAAGAATCTGGGCGGAGCGCAACCCGACGCGCGGCACGACATTCCGCGTCTTTCTGCCTTATCATCCCGCGGCTGCCGCGACGCGCAAGGCGACGAACCCGGATTCGCCAGGTCAGGGAGTCGTGCTGCTGGCCAGCGCCACGGTTGCGACCCGTCCTGTCCTTGGCGCCCAGCTTGCGGACTACGGCTACCGCATTCTTGAAACCGACACCACAGAGCAGACTGTTGCGGCGGCTCACGACGGAGTCGAGGTGATTGTCCTCGATGGCTCATTCACCGCAAAAAATGGCTGGGGTGTCATCCCTGATCTGCGAAGAACGAGCCCGGAGTCGCATACTCCCTTGCTGCTGCTGAGCCTCGACCATCATCAGACAGCGGAGGCCCGAGGCGACGTCCGCAACGGCGCGGGAGCCGATGATGCGGCGATACGGGAATTGACGCGGGCGCTTGCGGTGCCCGGCGAGCTGCTTCGCATTCTGGTGGTCGATGACGACGCTGGTCTTGCGGTTGCCGTGCGGGATTCCCTGAAAGGCGAGCGGACCGATGTTCTTGTCGCATCTTCTCACTCCGACGCTTTGGAGAAATATGTGCATTTCAAACCGCATGCAATGGCGCTGAATCTGGGACTGGCGGGAGGAGAAGCGTTCAATGTCGTCGATCGCTTCCGTGAGCGCGAGCTGCTGGGCCAGGTTCCAATGCTGGTATATTCGGGCGCCGAATTTTCATCGACCGACAAGGTACAGATTGGCAATGGAATGGCTCAATTGCTGGGTAAAGGCAAGGTGCAGCCCCATCAGTTGGAGACGCTGATTTTGACGATGTTGCGGAACACCAGACAGGTGGACGAAGGGGTTGCCGATGCGTCGGCCCTTCGAGAAGCTTAACGAAATAAACGCTTCGGCGTGTCGCGGTACGGGATAGTCGAGAGCAGGGGGACAAATTGCGGCACCGCATTTTAATTATTGACGATGAAGACGACATCCGGGAGATTGCGGCGATGAGTCTGGAGAGCGTCGCAGGATGGGAAGTCATGGTGGCGAATTCCGGCGCGCAGGGCCTCGTGCGTGCTGCCAGTTATAAACCCGATGCGATTCTGCTCGATGTCATGATGCCGGGGATGGACGGGCCGTCCACGTTTAAGGAGCTGCGCAGCAATCCAGCGACAGCCAAGATTCCAGTCCTGTTTCTGACGGCAAAGGTGCAGGCGAGCGATCGCCAGCGGTTTGCCGGCATTGGCGTGGAAGCGGTGCTGGTCAAGCCGTTTGATCCAATGACCTTGTCGAATCAGATCTCCAGTGCCCTGGGTTGGAATTAAGATTCAGGTAAGTGATGCAGCAAGACGGAACGTTATCGGTCGATGAAGCCATGGCCCTGCTCTGGGCCAGGTTCCTGCCGCACCTGCATGAACGCGTGCGCGTGCTGGAGGCTGCGTCGGGTGCGCTGCTGGATGAGACCTTTGCGCCGGCTGCCTGCGCCGAGGGAGGAGCGGCCGCGCACAAGCTGGCCGGAGTGCTGGGCAGCTTTGGCCTGCACGCCGGAACGCACCTCGCGCGCGAAGCGGAGGCGCTCTGTTCCGATGTGGCGCAGCCTGACCCTTCAGCGTCCGCTCGCGTGGCGGAGATTGCCTCGCAGATTCGCGCCATGCTGACGGAGCGCGCGTAGTTCGCACGGACCGGTCCTTTACAATCTTCAAGGTGCGCTCGTCCGATTCCATCGCGCGGCAGCTTGACCTCGCATTTGATGCGGAGAAGTCTGCTCGCCGCATCTGGCCGGTTCATCTCCTCGTGGAGGAACTGCGCGAACGCGTGGAGGCCGAGTGGATGGACGTGCTCGTCGAGGGCGAGGTGTCGAATCTTCGTCCCGCGCCTTCCGGCCATCTCTACTTCACCCTCAAGGACGCCGATGCGCAACTGCCGGTGGTGCTCTTCCGGCGGCAGGCGCTGTTGCTGCGCTTCCGCCCGGCGGAAGGCACACATGTGCTGGTGCGCGGGCGGGTGAGCATCTATGCGCAGCGAGGCCAGTTGCAACTCGTTGGAGAAACCGTGGAGCCGCTGGGCACAGGCGCTCTGCAGCTGGCGTTTGAGCAGCTCAAAGAGCAGCTGAAGGCGGAGGGCCTGTTCGACACGGCGCGCAAGCGCGCCCTGCCGGCCTATCCGCACCGCGTGGCGGTCGTGACTTCGCCGACTGGAGCGGTGATTCAGGATTTTTTGCGCATCGTCGAGCGGCGTCACTCGCGGCTCCAGGTTGTTTTGTATCCGGTGACGGTGCAGGGCGAGTCCGCTCCCGGCGAGATCGAGCAGGCGCTCCACGATCTGAATGAAATGGAGGGCGTCGATCTGGTTGTGCTCGCGCGTGGCGGCGGATCGCTCGAAGATCTGGCAGCCTTCAACAGCGAGCGCGTCGCACGGGCGATTGCCGCGTCTCGACTTCCCATCGTCTCCGCAATTGGCCACGAGACGGACTTCACCATATCGGACTTTGTGGCGGACTTGCGCGCCGCCACGCCCTCGGCAGCAGCCGAACTGGTGACGGCCCAGTTGCATGGAGTTGAAGAGCGGCTGGCGGAACTAGTGAATCGCCTGGACCGTGCGGTGCGCTTTCACATGCTGCGCTTTAACCGGCAACTGGACGCGCTGGCGGCGGAGGGCGTGGAGTGGAAGGTCACGAGCCAGATTCATCGATCGACGCAGCGGCTGGATGATCTGTGCATGCGAATGGAAATGACGACGCGCCAGAGGCTGCGTCAACTGACACGCGAGGTGGAGGCCGGCGCCGCTGCGGTGCAGCAGCACGATCCGCGGCAGCGCCTGGTTTCGATGCAGCTGCGGCTTGCGGCCGCGGGGGACCGGCTGCGGCGCGCGCAGGAGCGTCGCCTGCAAGCCAGCCAAATGCAGTGTGGAGCACTGGAGGCGCGCCTGCAAAGCCTATCTCCACTGGCCGTTCTTCAGCGTGGCTATGCCATTGTTGCTGATGGAAATGGAGCCATTGTGCGGTCGACCCGGCAACTTGCGCCAGGTAGTTCCGTCGTCACGCGCCTGCACGACGGCACATTCTTGAGCACGGTTGAGACGACGCAGCCCAGCGAGAGCGTAACCCACGGCAGACGTAAGCCACGGAAGAAGTGAGGCAATGAGCGAACCATCGAAACGCAGGTTATTTGGGACGGATGGAATACGAGGCGTTGCGGGAGAGGCTCCGCTTGACGCAGCCACGGTGTATGCGGCGGGAGTGGCGCTGGGCCACGTGCTGCGCACGGAGAACGCGCAGCCTCGCGTGCTGCTGGGACGCGACACCCGCGAGTCGGGGACATGGCTCGCTGCAACCTTTGCGGCCGGGTTGAAAGAAGCAGGTGCGATTGCAGTCAGCGCTGGAGTAGTGCCGACGCCCGCGGTGGCATATCTCGCGCGCAGGCACTCATATCATGCCGGGGTCGTCATCTCAGCATCCCACAATCCGTGGCGCGATAACGGCATCAAGCTCTTTGGCGCAGATGGCTTCAAGCTGCCAGATGCTGAAGAACTGGCGATCGAAGAGGAGATTCTGCATCATGCCGCGCGGATGGAGACTGCCAGAATTGCGGATGCGCCGCCGCTGACTGACGATACCGCTCTACGCGAGGACTACATCGAGTTCCTGATTCAGTGTGTGCCGGGCCTGGATCTCGCCGGATTGAAGGTGGTTGCAGACTGCGCAAATGGGGCTGCCGGCGCGGTCGCAGCGGATCTCTTCAAAAAGCTCGGCGGCGACGCGGTGACCCTGCTGCACACAACGCCCGACGGCAGGAACATCAATGAACACTGCGGTGCGCTCCACCCTGACCATGTGGCGGCGGAGGCGAAGGTGCGCGGAGCGCAGGTCGGCC
>JAGWML010000230.1 GCA_028873155.1 Acidobacteriota bacterium | reverse complement strand
CGCGAAGAAGCGGAAAGATGCCGCGGCAATTTCATCTTCAAAGCGGCGACAATGGCAGCGGCGATCTCCTCCTGAAGCTGAAATACGGCCGCGAGCCTGCGTTCGTATTTCTCGGCCCAGATATGGCATCCGTCAGCGACGTTCACGAGTTGCGCATGGATTCGCAACACTTCGCCCTGCCGCCGCACACTGCCTTCCAGTACCGATGCCACTTGCAGCGTGGAGCCGATGCCGCGGATGTCATCGACGCGCCCCTTGAACTTGAAGGAGCTGGTGCGGGCGACAACCTTGAGGCCGGGAACGCGCGTGAGAGCGGTTATGAGTTCATCGGTGAGTCCGTCCGCGAAGCACTCATCGTCAAAGTCAGTGCCGAGGTGTGTGAACGGCAGCACCACGACGCTGCCGGAGAAGGCGGGTTCGCCCGGGTGATCTACTGGCGACGATGCGGAACGCCTAAATTCGGGCGCATAGGTTCCCTTGGGAAAGACCACCCGGATGGATTCGTTCGCGCCGCCCGTCTCATAATACTGTTCCAGCTTCTTGCGCAGTCGCGCGAACTCAACGCGCACAATCGAATTGGCGTCGGAGTCGTAGCCCGGCTTGCGGCCGAAGACCGTCACTCCTAATACGGATTCCTTCAGCGAATCGTTGCGCCCGGCGAGGGATTCGGCTACCGTATGGCGAAGAAGCTCGCGCAGCCGCGCCGAGTTCTGGAATGCGGGACTCTCCGCAATTCGCGCAGCGTGCGCCTCGATTTCAGCCTGAGAGAGATAGGACACGGCTCTATAGTACTTCGCACGGGCGTGAGAATGTGCGCCTATTCGTGCCGGCCACTGAGTCTGGGCACGGCCTCACGCTGCGGACACAGCAGCGGCCGACCTTAAACCATTTGGAGCAGAAAGCCAAGCGTAGCCAGACCTGCGAACGCTCCGAAGAGATTGATAGCGGTATAGCCGACTGTTAGACATTAATCGGCGCTCCATGAGCGCATTCGCGATTATTCACTCATCGAGAATCGGCGCAGGCCTAACTTCCGGATAACCGACGAATCATGGCCAAACTGGGGGCATTGTCTTAATTGGCAAACTGCATGATAGGATCGCACCATGAAATCGCCACTCGCCTGGCTCGCGCTCGCTCTGCTTCCACTTGGACAGGTCAAGCAGACTCAGACCACGCAGGATCGCAATCTCATCGTCGGAGCCTGGAACTTAAGCTCGTACGAACTTCGCCTTAAGCCTTCAGGAACGATCACGACACCGTTTGGACCACACCCTATCGGTCGAATCCTCTATGAGGCGAACGGCCAAATGTCGGCCCAACTGATGCGTCCCGAGACAACGTCGTTCGCGAGCGATAACCCGCTACGGGCGACCGACGAGGAAGCTGCTTTGGCCTGGAGGAACTACATCGGTTATTGGGGCACGTACACAATCGATGCGAGAGCGGGCATCATCACGCATCACATCGAGGGCGCTTGGCTAACCAACTGGGTAGGTCAGAATCAGACGCGCGCGTTCCAGCTTTCTGGAGACAGCTTATCGCTTGACGCTGATTCGGCTGCATGGCACGCGCACCTGACATGGAAACGAATTCGGTGAAGGTAACCTCCCATAGCCATTATTGCGATCAAGGTTCGAACGGAGGACGGGCGATCCGAATCTGACTTCACTTGTTGCCAACAGCCCAACGCGCTCATCGAGAACAAATTCTTCGACAAATGCACGAAAGGTATCGGGAAACGCCCTCTTAACCGGCCCTTGCAGTCGTTCCTGCGCGCCTGCTCAGCCGGTCACAGAACAGGCGTGGAGAAAGTTCACCCGCAGACCCTGCGCCCTCCGGTTTGCAACAGGACTGGACCGACGATGCGGAACGAGTCCGCCTCATCTGCCTACAGCGTCACCAGCGGCTCAGCCTGCGCGGCATGCTTGAACGCCGAGGCCTGCTGCTCCAGTTCCGGGTCCCAGTTCTTCGGCTGATAGATGCAGCATGGCTCCTGCGCCAGCGGGTCGCCGGTGAGGGCATAGGCCCGCGCGCGCGACCCTCCGCAAATCTCCTTGAATTCGCAGGCGCCGCATTTGCCTTCCAGCTTGCTCGTGTCGCGCAGCGCCTTGAAGATCGGCGCCTCGCGGTAAATCTCCGCCAGAGGAGTCTCGCGCACATTGCCCGCATGAATCGGCAGGAATCCGCTCGGGTACACATTGCCCACATGCGAGATGAACATGAAGCCCTTGCCGTCATTCACCCGCCGCGTAGCCCAGCCCATGGCGCGTGTTTTGCCGTCGGTCGTCGGCGCGCCCGGCTCATACTCCTGCGCCGCGCCGTGCGGGTGCCCATGGCCGTGCCCCATCTTCCGCTCTTCCAGATTGTGCTGCAAGAGGTAGCGCCGGTAGTGCATCGCTTCGGTTGACTTGATCTGGAAGCTCACCCGGTGCGACAGCTCATAAATCTTCCCGAAGACCTGCTCGAACTCCTCGCCGGAGAGCAGATCGTCCAGTTGCCCGCGGCCCACCGGGACGAGGAAGAAGACATTCCACATCACGATCTTCTGCTTCTCAAACAGCGCGCAGAGGTTATCGAGGTCGTCCGCATTATGGCGGCTGATGGTGGTATGCACCTGGATCGGAATCCCCGCCTCGTTGGCCCACTCGATGGCCTGAATCGTGCGCGCCCAGGCGCCTGGCAGCCCCCGGAAGGTGTCGTGAATCTCCGGCGTCGAGCCATCCAGCGAGATGCCCAGCCGGACGATGCCGGCCTCTTTCATCTTGAAGATGGCCTCGCGCGTCAGCAGCGGCGTGGCGCTGGGCGTCACCGCCACCTTCACACCCTTTTCCGCCGAATAGCGAATCAACTCATAGAGATCCGGCCGCTTCAGCGGGTCGCCGCCCGTAAACACAAAAATTGGAATCTGCATCGCGGCAATCTGGTCGATCAGCGCCTTGCCCTCGGCGGTCGAAAGCTGCTCAGGGTGCGCAATCGGCTGGGCCGCGGCGCGGCAGTGCTTGCACGCCAGGTCGCAGGACTGCGTAACTTCCCAGATCGCCAGAAACGGCGTCTCATCGTAGTTCAATCCGCCGCGAGCGGGAATGTTGTGCATGGGTTGCATGGGCTGCATATTGACCTCCTGCGCAATCGCGGCGGACGCGCCATCCAAGGCGACTCCACTCTGGGAAGCACCGCGATCCACCTACAGGAAAGCAGCAGGGCAGGACCGAATGCTGTGATTCACATCACCATACTTTGCACAATCTCAAATTTTTCACGATTTCCACTCGACGCCGCGCTGAATCTCATCCACAATTCTTCTCATCGGAGAGCCGAACGCGTTGCTCATGCGTCCAATGGGCAGGACATTCCGAATCCGGCATGCGGCGGCTCCGGCAAGGTCGCGGCACAGGTGATGGAACTCACCCGGCACTGTGCTGCCGAACATCGTCAGCCTCAACCCCGTCTGCCACAGTACAGGCGAGCTTCAAGGAGGTTGCCATGGCTGCCATCTTCAAGCCCGGGTGGAGCAAGCCCTCCACCATTCTCTTCGCCTCCGAGATTCCCGCCAACGAAAAGGCCTTGAGCTTTGCGGTCGCTCAGGCGAAGGAGTTTGGCGCAGATCTCATTCTCTTCCATGCATACGACACACTCGTGGTCGCCGCGTCGGAGACATCCGGCATCCGCTACTACGACTATGCCGCCGCTGCACATGCCGAGATGCATCACCTTGAGCCCATCGCCGACCGCATCCGCGGGACCGGTGTGCGCTGCGAAGTCGTGGTGCGGCCCGGACTCGCCGCGGACCAGATTCTGCACTTCCTGCGCGAGCGCGAGGTGGACAGAATTGTCATGGGAACACATTCGCCCGGTCCCATCGGCAAGCTGCTGGTCGGCTCGGTTGCGGAAGCCGTTCTGCGCACCGCGCGTATCCCGGTCTTCGTCGTTGGGCCCAACGTCGCCGACGGCGCTTATCGCAATTACGAGACGCATACGATTCTTTGCGCCGTAAGCCTCAATGAAAGCAGCGCCGCCATCACCGGCTTTGCCGCTGCCCTCGCCTCCCAGCACCGTGCCCGCCTGGTCCTCCAGCACGTCATCAAGCCTCAGGATCGCGTGACTGAGCTCGCCGGCCACTCCATTGAAGAAATTGAGCAGGACATGGTGCTTCTGGTTCCGGCTGAGCTGCGCAGAACGCTGACCATCCAGTCCATCGTCGTCCCTGGCGACCCGACCGAAGAGTTGCTCTATCAGGCGCACGCGCAGCAGGCCGATCTGGTCGTGATTGGCGCGCACGGTACCACGGCATTTGCCGCCATCGCGCGCACCGGCATCGTCTACAAGACTCTTGCCCACGTGCATTGCCCTGTCATCACGCTGTCGCCGGCCATGCTGGAGGCGTGT
>JAGWML010000229.1 GCA_028873155.1 Acidobacteriota bacterium | reverse complement strand
CAGGGGCGCAAAGTTTGCTGCTTCAGCGGGCGGGTGCCGGTAGATCGCCGAGAACAGATTCCCATCCGCAGCCAGCACGTACTCATCTTGTGAGGCGCCGCGCACCTGCGCCACAAGCTCGCCTTCGATTGAGACAAGATCGAACAGGTTGTGACTGCTCGCCAGCGAATCCCACGTGCTCGGCTGCGGTTTCACGGCCTGCTGCTCGCCAAGGTCACGCACATGGGCGCCGGTCAGCGCCAGAAACCCGTCATGCACATCGGGGAACCCAGTCGCATCGGCTGCATCGCCAACATGCAGAGGAGCCATCGTCGAAGTCATCACCCACAGGCTCTTCAGCCCGTCCTGCAACACCACCATCGAGCCCGGCTGATAGTAGGTGATCGTGCCATGTACGCGGATACGCTCGCTCAGGTTGCTTTCATGATAGGACGACAGAATCCGGTCCATCGGCGACAGCGGCAGCGACCACGGATCCAGCGCTGCATACCGCAACACCTCCACATCTTCCATCGATGCCGCATGCAGCACCAGCCCCGTCTGCTGCATCTTGCCGTCAAATCGCCCTGAAACGGCGCCTGTCACCGCCACCTGTGCGTCAAGAAGGCTGTTCATCAGGTCGGGATTGTCCACATCGACCGTGATTCCGATCTCGCCGCCTTCCACGTGCAGGTCAAGCAGCGTGCTGCGCACGCCCGAGTTCTCAATCGTCTCTGCGTCGCGCACAATGCCGAATACCTTCACCAGCCGCGCATCCAGATCCGTGCGCAACAGGTCGTCAAACGAGGCCTCAACCGGCGGCGGAAGGGGCCCCTGGCCCGTCACGCTCACACTCTCTGCCACCACGCTCGGCCTGAAGCCGCCCTGCGTCCTGCCTTTGATTTCGACCACATCGCCAGGAGATACACGCACGCCTGCCGGGGTCTGAACCGAAACTGCATCCGGACCGGTCTGCACGTAGAGCATCTGGTCGTAGCCGCGGAAATAAGTCACCGTCGCCGTAAACCGCACAGGAATCCCCTGCGCAGCCTCGGGATTGCTCAAGCTGTGGATGGCGCGGACGCTGGTCAGAGGATCTTGCGGGGCGCCCACGGCGGCCAGCAGAGGCGCAGCCTGCAGCGCGCACACGAGGACGAGTCCCCGTGCGATAGGCTGCCAGCAAGATGCAGCCCCATGCTGCCTCGCTCCCCCCGCCTTGCGCATCGTTTCGCCTTTCACCGGCCGCGTTTCAGAAAGCCTTGTAAGATCCACCCCTTCAGGTACATACAACAGATCTTCGGGCTAAATTTCAACTTGACCTATCTTACAGTTAACGAAAACCTCGCACTTACATCTTTCAGGGCATCAGGCCGGAATTGGAATCCCCCGAAAGTTTTTCAAAACAGGTTACATGCGGGGGGGGTGCGTCCTGGCAAGTCGTCTGGGATACACTCATCCCGCAGAAGGAGCAGGCCTCATGCCCAATCGCGATCGACTCTCCATCACGCAGACTGCTTTTCCCGCCAGCGGCAGCCAGGCCCAGCCTACGCGGCAGATCCGGGTTCTCGGCGTGCCGCTCGACATGGGCGCCAGCCGCCGCGGTGTGGACATGGGCCCCTCGGCCATGCGCGTAGCCGGCCTTGAGGCGCGCCTTGAAGCGCTGGGCCACCGTGTCATCGATGGCGGCAATATCCGGGTTGAAATCGCAGAGACCCAGGGGTATGGCGACCGCAAGGCCCGCTATCTCAAAGAGATTGCCGAAACCTGCACGCGCACCGCTGAGGCGGTCGTCGAGACGCTCGAAGAGGGCCTCACCCCGCTCGTCCTCGGTGGTGACCACTCCATCGCGACTGGCTCCGTCTCCGGCGTGTCTGAATTCTACCGCCGCAGGAATCAGAAGATCGGCGTCCTCTGGATCGACGCCCACTCCGATATCAATACGCCGGAGACCTCGCCCTCCGGCAACGTCCACGGCATGCCGCTCGCGGCGCTGCTCGGCCTAGGACCCGAGCCGCTCACCCACATCTTCGGCTACGCGCCCAAGATTGCTCCGGAAAACACGATCCTTATCGGCGTGCGCGACATCGACGCTACCGAGCGCGAAAACATCCGCCGCGCCGGCCTCACCGAGGTTTACACGATGCGCGATATCGACGAGCGCGGCATGCGCGCTGTCATGGAAGACGCTCTCCGCGCCGCCGCACGCGGCACCGCCGGTTTTCATGTCTCGCTGGATATGGACTGGATCGACCCCGAAGACGCTCCCGGCGTCGGCACCCCCGTCCGCGGCGGCGCCACCTACCGCGAGGCCCACCTCGCAATGGAGATCATCGCTGACCACGGCGGCATGCTCAGCTTCGAAATGGTCGAGGTCAACCCCGTCATCGACGAGCACAACCGCACCGCCGACCTGGCCGTCGAACTCGCCTGCTCCGCCTTCGGCAAGAAGATCCTGTGAGGAGTTTTACACTGATTGGTTGCGACCTCATTTCTTGAAAGTGACCGTCTGATCCTTCATGGCCAAAAAACTCCGCGTAGGCATCCTCTTCGGTGGCCGCAGCGGCGAGCATGAGGTCTCGCTGCTCTCCGCTGCCTCCATCCTCAACGCCATCGACCGCCGCAAGTTCGAGGTCGTGCCCATCGGCATCACCCGCGAAGGCCGTTGGCTCGCCGCCGCCGATGCGCACAGCCTCCTCGAAGGCACACATCCCGCCTCCGCGCGTCCTCTCCGCGCAGGCGACCCCGAGGCTACACCCGGCGCACGCCTGCTGCATGAAGGCATTCCTACGCTGCTCGCCCCCGAGCCCCGTTCCTCCGCAACCCTCGTCCAAAATCAGGAAAAGTCCCTCGACGTTGTCTTTCCCGTCCTCCACGGGACCTTCGGCGAAGACGGCACCATCCAGGGGCTTTTTGAGCTCGCCGGCATCGCCTACGTCGGCTCCGGCGTTCTCGGCTCCTCCGCCGGCATGGACAAGGACGCCATGAAGCGCCTCTTCGCGCAGGCCGGCCTGCCCATCGTCCGGCACGTCACCCTGCTCCGACGCGACTGGGAGAAATCCCCGCGCAAGGCCATCGCCGCCATTGAGGCCGCGCTGCGGTATCCCGTCTTCGTCAAGCCCGCCAACCTTGGTTCCTCGGTCGGCATCAGCAAGGCCCATGACCGCAAGGAACTCGGCCCCGCGCTCACCCTCGCTGCCCGCTATGACCGCAAGCTCGTCATCGAAGAAGGCGTCGGCGGCCCTCGTGCCAAGGCCCGCGAACTCGAAGTCGCGGTCCTCGGCAACGACGATCCCAAGGCCAGCGTCGTCGGCGAGATTATCCCCGGCAAAGAGTTCTACGACTACGAAGCCAAATATCTCTCCGAGGGCTCCGTCCCGATCATTCCCGCCAAACTGACGCGGGCCCAGTCCGCTCGGATTCGCTCGATGGCCATCCAGGCCTTCAAAGCCTGCGATCTCGCCGGCCTGGCCCGCGTTGACTTCCTCATGGAGCCAGCCGGCCGCCAGCGTATCTATCTCAACGAGGTCAACACGCTCCCGGGCTTCACCCAGATCAGCATGTACCCCAAGCTCTGGGAGGCCACCGGCATCTCCTATCGCAACCTCATCACACGCCTTATTGAGCTGGCTCTCGAACGCCACCGGGAGAAGAGCCGCACCACCTATACCTTGCAGGAGTAGCATGGGCGTGGAATCGTGTTCATCCGCTTCCATGCCGTATCCTGACCACGAGGGACCCGTCTGATGACTCTGCTTGATGCCCCCAAATTCGACGCCGAGCTCGCCCGCCGCCGCAGCGTGGCTCTCTACTCCGCGGCCGGTCTTTTCATCCTCCTCTTCATTGGCGGCTGGTTCGCCTCAGGCATGCCCGTGGACTGGCCCTGGAACTGGTGGACGCATCTGCGCGGCCGCATGACCGCCAACCATTTCCTCGATGCCGTCCAGCAGAACGACCTGCAGAAGGCCTACGGCATATGGAGCCACGATCCCAGCTTCCAGCAGCACGCCGCCCAGCACGCCGAGTATCCCTTCGAGCGCTTCCAGCAGGACTGGAGCCCCACCAGCTCCGCCAACGAATTCGGCCCCATCAAGAGCCACAAGATCGTCGCCGCCCGCCGTTCCGGAAACGTCCTCATCATGGGCATCCGCATCAACAACCTCAAGGGCAGCGCCCTCTTTCTCGACTACGACCCGCACACGCACACGCTCGGCTTCTCGCCCGTCGAGCTGTATTTGGGGCCTTAGCTGCCGGTGCCTCAGATCTCGCTTTTGAGTCACTGGAGTCCTCCACGATCGTGGTAGAACGCTCGGTGTAGCGCTCGGACCCCCAAACTTCACACGCACCAATCCGATTGCGCATGCGAGTGCAGAAATGCGACTGAGCGTTGCCGAAGCTTCATTATCGGCAGCATAGTGTCC
>JAGWML010000016.1 GCA_028873155.1 Acidobacteriota bacterium | reverse complement strand
AAGCCGGAGCGCTACACGCCGTCGGTCTACTACTTCTTCATGCGCGCCGCAGTCGAGGGAGGCACAATCCCCTTAAGCCGCAGATAGACGGACATGGTTCCGTACATCTCGTTGTCATGCGCGGCATTCTTCTCGATGAGCCCCACACGCGTGCCATGGAAAAACCCCTTTCCCACCACATCCAGCGCATTCGCCGCAGTCACCGTCGCATTCGCCGCATCGCACGTGTCAAAGGACGCCTTCAGCTCCGACACAATGGCCGCCTTCGTCGCCGCCCCTGCCGCGGGCGGTGTCGGCGTCTTGCCTGCAATCATGGCGCACACCATCTGCTGCGCCTGCGCAACGTGCTGGAAGAGCTCGCCATAGGAGCGAATCTCCGGGGTCGGCTTGAAGCTGTAATCCGCCTCGGGCATCGCGTCCGCCGCCCCCAGGATGAACGTCTTCTGCATCCCGTACGCCGCCTTCGCTTCCTGAATCAGCGTGTCAATCGTGCCGTGCTCCGGCTCCTGTGCCACCACGGCGCTGCCCGCCAGCGCCATCACCGCCAATGCCATCGCTGCAATCCGCATACCATCCCTCCTCTTGTTGTGATCATTCCTGAGATACCCAAACGAACGTCGGGCCTGAAGATTTGTCCCAGCCGCAGATCCGGTCGCGTGGTCCGCTCCTAGATCCGCCGCGCGCACAACTGCGCTTTCGTTTCCGGCTTGCGCAGCTGGGGACCCCACCCACTGCAGAGAGCCCCACCCTACCGAACCCACCCGCCACCTGGCAAGCGCATGCCTACGCCCTCCTGATTTATAAAGGACTGCGGCATCCGCCGGATGCATTCCTGGTTGCGCAACTTCACTTGCAACTCGCAGGAACACGCAGAAGGAGTCGTTCGTATGAAAGTCCGCATCACTTTCTCGGTCGCGCTGGTCACCGCACTCATCGCCGGAGTTGTCGCCTTCGCCCAGATGCCCGGTATGACGCCGCCCAAGCATTATGCATGGTCTGACAAGACCCTCTCGCCCGATGCGCGCGCCGACATGGTCATCAAGGAATTGACCCTCGACGAAAAGATCCAGTTCCTCCACGGCCTCGGCTGGAACGCGATGTTCATGCCGCCCGAGTCCGGCCCCGGAACGCGCGCCATCTCTGCCGGCGGATTCATCCCCGGCGTGCCACGCCTCGGCATCCCCGACCTGCAGATGACCGACTCCGTCGAAGGCGTCTCCGGAGCAGGCGACAGGGGACGTTACGCCACGGCACTGCCCTCAGCCGAGGCCATGGCCGCCGCGTGGGACCCCGCGCTGTCGTACGAGATCGGCACCTTGCTCGGGCACGAGATGCGCGCCATGGGATTCAACATGTCGCTCGGCTCGGGCATCAATATGATTCGCGAGCCGCGCGACGGCCGTACCTTTGAATACAAGGGTGAGGACCCGTTGCTGGCAGGCGCGCTGGCGGGCCAGGAGCTGAAAGCTGAAAAGGCTCTGCACCTCATCACCGACCTCAAGCACTACGCGGTCAACGACCAGGATGCGGGCCGCATCGTCGTCAACTCCATCATCGGCAAGCGCGCCATGCGCGAGAGCGACCTGCTCGCCTTCCAGATCGCGCTCAAGGACTCCGGTGCGGGCGCCTTCATGTGCTCCTACAACCGCATCAACGGGATTTACGCCTGCGAGAACCCCTACACCCTCGGCGTTCTCAAGAACGACTTCGGCTTCAAGGGATTCGTCGTCTCCGACTGGGGCGGCACGCAGAGCACGGTCAACGCCGCCATGGCGGGCCTCGACATCGAAATGCCCGGCAACGACTCCTTTGGCGAGCCGCTGAAAAGAGCCGTCGAAGCTGGCCAGGTTCCAATGGACCGGCTCAACGACATGGTGCACCGCATCCTCCGCACCGAGTTTGACTCCGGCATCGTCGACGACCCGCCGCACCCCGAGTCACCGAATGTGATGCAGGGCTTCAAGGTCGCGCAGAAGACTGAGGAACACGGCGCTGTGCTTCTGAAAAACAATGGCAACGTGCTGCCGTTGAGCGCAGCGTCCATCCAGTCCATCGCCGTCATCGGCGGCCATGCCGATGTGGGCGTCCTGTCCGGCGGCGGATCGTCGCAGGTCTCGCCCGCCGGCGGCAATGCCGTTCCGCCTCCACCCGAACTGCTCAAGAATCCGCTGGCGAGCTTCATGCTGGTCGAGGTCTACCATCGCTCCGCGCCCTTGAAGAGCATGCAGGAGAAGGCGCCGCACGCCATGGTGCAATTCGACCCCGGCACGGACCCTGCTTCCGCCGCAGCCCTCGCCAAAAAGTCGCAGGTTGCCGTCGTCTTCGCCGTGCAGCACACATCCGAGGGCATGGACCTCGCGAACCTCTCGCTGCCTGGCAATCAGGACGCGCTCATTGAAGCGGTCGCCGCGGCCAATCCGCACACCATTGTCGTGCTTGAGACCGGCGGCGCCGTGCTCATGCCGTGGATTGACAAAGTTGCCGCCGTCGTCGAGGCCTGGTACCCGGGCATTCGCGGCGGGCAGGCCATCGCCAATCTCCTCTTCGGCGATGTCAACCCCTCCGGCAGGCTGCCGCTCACGTTCCCCAGGAGCGAAGCCGACCTGCCGCATCCCATCCATCTCGCCCCGCCCAAGCCGGACGCCGAGCACCCGATTCCAAAGCTCGCCGGCGCGCCCGGCATGATCGGCATGGCCATGGGCATCGGTCCCTTCTTCGATGTCCACTACGACGAAGGCCTCAAGGTCGGCTACAAGTGGTACGACGCCGAGAACAAAGCCGTACTCTTTCCATTCGGCTTTGGCCTCTCCTACACCACGTTTGCCTACTCCGGCCTCACCGTCGCACCTGGCGACTCCCCCATTGCTTCCTTCACGGTGAAGAATACCGGCAAGCGCGCCGGCATCGAGACGGCTCAGGTCTACGCGTCGCTACCGGACGCAGCCGGCGAACCGCCCAAACGCCTCGTCGGTTGGACTAAGGTCGAGCTCGCACCCGGCGAATCGAAGCAGGTCTCCATTCCCGTCAGTCGCGACCGGTTGACCGTCTTCGATGAAGCATCGGATTCCTGGAAACTCACGCCCGGTGAATACACGCTCCGCGTCGGCAGCTCATCGCGGGATCTTCCCTTGCAGAAGAAACTCACCTACTGAGGCTGTACCCAGTCTCCGACCGCTTGATCTTGTGCCATTCCTGCGTGCCCCCGGTTCCGATTTTGGGACCGGGGAAGCCGGGCTCTGCGCTCCCATCCATGCGCTACCCCTTGCCCTTCGCAAACAGCGCATCCAGCTTCTTCTCGTAGGCCTCGTAGTCCAGGTAGCGATACAACTCCGCCCGCGTCTGCATCAGCGGCAGCACGCCCTTCTGCGTTCCTTCCGTGCGGATTGCCTCATACACCTTCAGCGCCGCCGCATTCATCGCCCGGTACGCCCCGCAGCAATACAAGATCATGTCCACGCCCACCGCCGCCAGCTCCTCGCGCGTCCACAGCGGCGTCTTGCCAAACTCCGTAATGTTGGCCAGCACCGGCACGCCCGCCGCCTTACGAAACGCCGCATACTGCTCCAGCTCCGTCACCGCCTCGGCAAAGATCATGTCCGCGCCCGCCGCCCCATACGCCTGTGCGCGCTCCAGCGCCGACTGGAGCCCTTCGCTCGCCAGCGCATCGGTGCGAGCCATAATCACAAAGCTCTCATCGGTTCGCGCATCCACCGCAGCCTTGATGCGGTCCACCATCTCCGCGGCCGCCACCAGTTCCTTGCCCGGCCGGTGCCCGCACCGCTTGGCGGAGACCTGATCCTCCATGTGCACTGCCGCCGCGCCCGCCTTGATCATCGAGCGAATCGTCCGCGCAATGTTGAATGCCCCGCCCCAACCCGTGTCGATGTCCACCAGCAGCGGCAGCGCACTCGCATCGGTGATGCGTCGCACATCCGTCAGCACATCTTCCATCGTGCTGATGCCCAGGTCCGGCAGACCCAGCGAATTCGCCGCCACGCCGCCGCCAGACAAATACAGCGCCTTGAAGCCCACTGCTTCCGCCATCCGTGCCGTATACGCGTTGATGGCACCCGCAATCTGCAACGGCCGCTCCGCCTCTACTGCCGCCCGGAACCGCGCTCCCGGCCTCATGTCCTCGCTCGCGTTCGTCATCCCGCGTCCCTGCCTCGCTTGTCCAGCTTCCGCCGCATCATAACAGGATTCCCGCCGCCGTTTTGCCCTCCGCGCCCACCGGTGCGACAATCATCGCGTCGCATCTTCACGTCATTCACACGGGCCCTGCCCGCCAGCACTCAAAGGAGAACTCGTCATGAAGCGTCTTTTCGTTGCGGCTGCTGCGCTGTTTGCCGCCGTCTCACTCTCCGCCCAGCCCAAGCAGGCCGCCAGCCCCGCTGAAAATGCAACCGCCACCATCGCAGGCCACACCATCTCCATCAAATACAGCTCACCGGGGGTCAAGGGCCGCGAGGGCAAAATCTTCGGCAAGGACGGCCTCATCAGCCACGATCCCCACTATCCCGTCTGGCGCGCGGGAGCCAACGCAGCCACCACCCTAACCACCGATGCAGACCTAAAGATGGGCGACGTCATGGTCCCCAAGGGCACATACACCCTCTTCGTCGACATCTCTGACCCGGACCAGTGGCAGCTCATCCTCAACAAAAAGACCGGCGAATGGGGCCTCGCCTATGACGCAACCCAGGACCTCGGCCGCGTCAAAATGAAAATGACCCACCCCACGTCCATGGTCGAAAACCTCAACTGGTCCATCTCCGCGCTCAGCGGCCCCACCGGCCAGATCACCCTCGCGTGGGAGAACCACTCCGCCTCCGTCCTCTTCGCCGTCCACTAGGGAGCTCCGGCAGTGCGGGCTGCTCCACCCCGACCCGCACTGCCGCTACAATAAAGGCAAGCACCATCTCCCCTCCGGAGGCATCAAAGACCTTGCCTTTATATGAGTACCGCTGCACCCAGTGCGGCCATCGCTTCGAGAAGATCCAGAGCTTCAACGCCCAGCCTGAATCCGCCTGCCCCAAATGCGGCGGCACGCTCGAGCGTCCCCTCACTGCCCCCGCCTTCCAGTTCAAAGGCGCCGGCTGGTATGTGAACGACTACGCGCCCAAAGCCGCTTCCGGCAGCTCCAGCAGCGCCGCCGATTCCGCCGCGCCTGCTGCCGACTCCAAGCCTGCCGCCACCGAGGCCCCAGCGGCCCAACCCGCGACGAAGGCCGCAGCCAAGCCAGCCGAGACCTCCAAGCCGGCTTCCTCTACATCCTCCACCTAGCGCGCAGTACTCGCGTTCATCCGCATGTCCCTCCTCGATCCCATTCCGTCGCCCGTCCCGCACGCGGACCTCGCGGCCCTCGAATGGGATCCGCTCCTTGCTCTCGTCGCAGGCTTCGCCGCATCGCCTGTCGGCCGCGCCGCCGTCCTCGCCCTGCGCCCCTCCACCGACGAGGCCTGGATCGCGCGCCAACACCAGCTCACCTGCGAGCTTCGCGCCCTGCTCGACGAGCAGATCTCCATCCCACTCGGCGGCCTCTTCGATCCCACGCAACTCGCCGCCAAGGCCCACATCCCCGGTGCCGCCCTTGAAGCCGCCGAGCTGCAATCCGTCGCCCGCCTCGCCCACGATGTCGCCGCCTGGCAGGCTCTGCTCCAGTCGCCGCCCGCGCGCCTCGCCGGCAAACTGTCCGGCCTCACCGAGCTCTCCGCGCCACTCGCCGGAACGTTCCTCAAGCCGCTCGCGGAGTCGATTGAGCGCAAGATCCTCCCCGACGGCTCCCTCGCCGACGACGCCTCGCCCGAGCTCGCCCGCATCCGCCGCGAGCAGGAGCGCCAGCAGCGCGTCATCGCCGAATCCCTCCGCGCCGCCCTCCGCAAGCTCTCCACCGACGGCGCCACGCAGGACGACCTCATCACCATCCGCGGCGACCGCTTCGTCATCCCCGTCCGGTCCGAACTCAAACGCCGCGTGTCCGGTGTTGTACACGGAGCCAGCTCCTCCGGCCAGACCGTCTACGTTGAGCCCATCGAAACCATCGAGCAGAACAACGAGCTCGTCCGCCTTCTCGAAGAGGAGCAGGCGGAGATTCATCGCATCTTCGTCGCCCTCACCCGCCAGGTCGCCGCCGTCGCCTTCCCGCTGACCCAGGGCGCGCGCATCCTCGCCCTCGTCGACTCGCTCCTCGCCCGCGCCCGCTTCGCCCGCAGCTACGACTGCGTCGCGCCACTGCTGACGCCGGACGCTCTCACGCTCAAAGCTGCCCGCCATCCGCTGCTCGAGAAGCACCTCCGCACGACAGGTGGAACGGTTGTCCCCCTCACCCTCGAGCTCACCGCCGCCACGCGCCAGCTCATGATCAGCGGCCCCAACACCGGCGGCAAGACCGTCACCCTCAAAACCACCGCGCTCCTCGCCATGATGGCCCAGGCCGGCATCCCCGTCCCCGCGCAGGCCGCCAGCTTCCCTGTCTTCACCGCCTTCCTCGCCGACATCGGCGACGCCCAGTCCATCGAGGCCGAGCTCTCCACCTTCTCCGCCCACATCGTCAACCTCAACCGCCTCGCCCACCTCGCCGACGCACACTCTCTCGTCGTCCTCGACGAGCTCGGCTCCGCCACCGACCCCGAAGAAGGCTCCGCGCTCGCCGTCGCCGTCGCCGGCTTCTTCCTCGAGGCCGGAGCCTGGGCCCTCATCTCCACCCACCACACCGCACTCAAGGTCTTCGCTGCCAACACCCCCGGTGTCCTCAATGCCGCTGCCGGCGTCGATGAACTCACCCTCGCGCCCAACTACCAGCTCCGCCTCGGCGTCCCCGGCGCCTCCGCCGGCATTCAAACAGCCGCGCGCCTTGGCCTCAATCCCACCATCATTGACGCTGCGCGCCAGCGCCTCACCTCGCAGCAGGTCGATATCGCCCGCTTCCTCGACAAGCTCCACAACGATCTAGCCGCCCTCGAACTCGAAAAGAAGAAATCCCGCGAAGAGCAATACGCGCTGAATCAGGAGCGCAAGAAACTCGAGCGCGAAGGCGACGTCGAACTCCGCAACCGCATCCGCGACGTCGAAGCCAAGCTCGCCTCGCTCCTGAAAGACTTCGAGTTCCAGATGCGCGAAAACGTCCGCGCCATTGAGGATCGCGCAGCCCAGCAGAAGCTCAGCAAAGAAGCCGAGCGCCGCATCACGCGCCTCCGCCGCGAGTTTCAGGAGAGCTTCAATCAGACCGTCGTCGCCCACCGCACCGGCGCCGACCAGGGCGACCAGAACGCGCAGCCACATCTTCTGCGCCACATCGCCCCCGGTGACCGCGTCCTGCTCAAGTCGATGAACAAGGTCGCCGTCGTGCAGCGCGAAGTCGAAAAAGATATCTTTGAAGTCGCCCTCGGCCCCATCAAGATGCGCGTGAAAAAGGATGACCTCGCCGAGCCCGCGCGCCCCGATTCAGCCTCCGGCCAGAAAGCCGACCCGCTCGCCGCCGCTCGCCGTCAAAGAGGCGTCCACATCACCGTCGCCCCCGCTGACACAGGCGAGCTGCGCATGGAGATTAACCTCATCGGCCGCACCGTCGACGAGGCCACCGAGGAACTCGAAAAGTATCTCGACCGCGCCTTTCTCGCCGGCCTGCCGCGCGTCCGCGTCATCCACGGCCACGGCGCCGGCATCCTCCGCCGCGGCGTCCGCGAGTTCCTCAAGAGCCACCCCCACGTCGCCCACATTGAAGAGGCCCCGCAAAACGAAGGCGGCCAGGGCGCCACCCTCGTCGACCTGCGGCAGTAGCCACCAAGTCGAACATCTCACCGAGCCTCAACGCCGGTGTATCTCATCCAAGGCGTGTGCGCAGTGGACACGTTGGATGCATAGCCGCCAACTTGTCCCCCGTTCCAAATCCGCTTCAGCAACTTCACCAACCGCGCAAACCCTCTTTGCGCGCCGTCTCGTTTGCGTGGTAGGCATCGCACGGGTCCTCAGCCCTCGCTCGCAGATCATTCCCTCGCCTCGCAGCCGGTCCGCCGCAATCGACACTCCGCATTGCTTTTCGGCCCGCGTGTCCAAATCCTTGTCGCCTTCTGGGCTCGCAAGGTGACATTCATCACCGCTCAGCGTTTCGTTTGGCGGTACGTCTACTAGACACGGGGGTGAGCCATGAAAACAACCCTTAGCATCATCAAGGCAGACATCGGCTCCATCGGGGGACACGTCGCTCCATCCCAGCTCCTCCTGGCCACGGTCAAGGCATATATCGCCGAGCGCGCCTCCAGGCTTCTGCTGGATTACTCCATCAGCCACACCGGGGATGACATCGCCATCCTCATGACCCACACATACGGCGAAGACAGCCCGCAGATTCATCAGCTGGCGTGGGACGCGTTCCGTGCCGGTACCGACACCGCACGCACCCAGGGCCTCTACGGTGCTGGTCAGGACCTGCTCAAAGACGCCTTCTCCGGCAACGTCAAAGGCATGGGCCCCGCCGTAGCGGAGATGGAATTCGACGAGCGAACAGCCGAACCATTTCTCTTCTTCGCTGCAGACAAGACCGATCCCGGCGCCTACAACCTGCCGCTCTACCTCGCATTCGTCGATCCGATGAACACGCCGGGGCTCATCCTCTCGCCCAAGATCTCCAATGGCTTCCGCTTCGTCATCATGGACGTTGGCTACTCCGAAGGCGATCGCATCATCGAGCTCAACTCGCCCGAAGATCTCTACGACATCGCCGCGCTGCTGCGTGATCCCGAGCGTTATGTCGTCGAGTCCGTCTGGTCGCGCGCCACCGGCGAGCAGGCCGTCTCCGTCGCTACCTCGCGCCTCCACAACATCGCAGGCAAGTACACCGGCAAAGATGACCCCGTCATGCTCGTGCGCGCGCAGATGAACTTCCCGGCGACTGGCGAGATCCTCGCGCCCTTTGCCCACGGCCACTTCGTCGGCGGCGGCATGCGCGGCTCGCATCAGGTACCGCTCATGCCCGTCAAGCTCAACAGCGGCATCAGTTATTTCGACGGCCCGCCCATCGTCAGCTGCGCCGGCTATTGCGTCCGCCAGGGCAAGCTCACAGAGCCGGTCGACAACTTCGCGCATCCCTTCTGGGACACGGTCCGCCATCGCGTCGCCAAAAAGACCATGGAGATGCGCCGTCAGGGCTTCTTCGGCACCGCAATGCTGCCCATGTCCGAGCTGGAGTACACCGGCATCGCTGAAAAGCTGGCTGTCCTCGACAAGCGCTTCCGCGTCCGCGTGGGCAAGGATGCGCTCGTCAAGGTGTGACCCCCTATTCAGCGGTGGCGCGCACAAGCGGCGTCGGCCCCGGCGCAGGTGGTTACGCCATCGCCTCGCGGCCCATCGGCTCAAACCGCAATTCGTTCTTCTTGCGGTCCACATCGATGCGCACATGCGCGCCGTGCAGCACCTCGCCATCGAGAATTTTCATCGCCAGTGGGTCCTGCACCATCCTCTGCAGAGCACGCTTCAGCGGCCGTGCGCCATAGGCCACATCCGAACCTGTCGCCAGGATCAGTTGCCGCGCGGGCTCCGACAGCTCCAGCGAGATCTGCCGGTCTTCCAGCAGCTTCTGCACCTCGTTGAGGCGCAAATCCAGTATCTGACTCAACTGCGCCGTGCCCAGCGGCCGGTAGATGACAATGTCGTCCACGCGGTTTAGAAACTCCGGGCGGAAGTGCTCGCGCAGCACGCGCATTACACTCTCGCGCGCCTGCTCGAACTCCTGCTCCGCCTTCAGCGACTCACCCGCCAGGAATGCCGAGCCCAGGTTCGACGTCATAATCAGCACCGTGTTTTTGAAGTCCACCGTGCGGCCCTTCGCGTCGGTCAGTCGCCCGTCGTCCATCACCTGCAGCAGCACGTTGAGCACATCCGGATGCGCCTTCTCGATCTCGTCGAAGAGAATCACCGCATATGGCCGCCGCCGCACCGCCTCGGTCAACTGCCCGCCTTCGTCATACCCGATGTAGCCTGGAGGCGCGCCAATCAGCCGCGCCACGGCGTGCTTCTCCATGTACTCGCTCATGTCAATGCGCACCATGGAATGCTCGTCGTCGAAGAGAAACTCCGCCAGCGCGCGCGCCGTCTCCGTTTTGCCCACGCCCGTCGGGCCCAGAAAAATAAAGGACCCAATCGGCCGCTTCGGATCGCTCAACCCCGCGCGCGACCTGCGAATCGCATTTGCCACCACGCTCAGCGCCGCATCCTGGCCCACCACGCGCTCGCGCAGCCGCTCCTCCATGTGGACCAGCTTCTTCACCTCTCCTTCGAGCATGCGCGAAACAGGAATGCCCGTCCACTTGCTCACGATGGTGGCGACGTCTTCTTCGTCCACCTCTTCCTTGAGCATGCGCTCTTTGCCTGCGCTGCCATCCTGCGCTGCATTCAGTTTCTTTAGCTCCGTTTCAAGGCGCGGCAGTTCGCCATACTGAATCTGCGCGGCCCGTTCGAGCTGGCCCTTGCGCGTCTGCTCCTCGCCCTCAAAGCGCAGCGCTTCAATCTGCTTTTTCAACTCGCTGATGCGAGTAATCGCCTCGCGCTCTTTCGTCCAGCGCGCGCGCAATGCCGTTGTCTTTTCTTTGAGCGTTGCCAGCTCCCGCTCCACCACTTCCATCCGCTCGCGGCTGTTGGGGTCCGTCTCGCGCTTCAGCGCGGCCTTTTCAATTTCTAGAGACGTCGCCTCGCGCTCCAACTGGTCAATCTCCGTTGGCACAGAGCCAATCTGAATCGCCAGCGAAGCCGCTGCCTCGTCCACAAGGTCGATAGCCTTGTCCGGCAAGAAGCGGTCGCTGATGTAGCGATGCGACAGCGTCGCCGCTGCCACAATCGCCGCATCCTTGATGCGCACGTTGTGATGCGCCTCGTAGCGCTCCTTTAGCCCGCGCAGAATCGCAATCGTGTCTTCCACGTTCGGCTCGCCCACATACACGATCTGGAAGCGCCGCTCCAGCGCCGCATCCTTTTCGATGTACTTGCGATATTCATTCAGCGTCGTCGCGCCAATCGCGCGCAGCTCGCCCCGCGCCAGCGCAGGCTTCAGCATGTTGCTCGCGTCAATCGCGCCTTCGGCCGCGCCCGCGCCCACCAGCGTATGCAGCTCGTCGATAAAGAGCACAACCTGCCCGTTCGATTCCTCGATTTCCTTAAGCACGGCCTTGAGGCGATCTTCAAACTCGCCCCGATACTTCGCGCCCGCGAGCATCGAGCCCAGGTCCAGCGAGATCACGCGCTTGTCTTTCAAGATTTCCGGTACGTCGCCCGAAACAATGCGTCGCGCCAGTCCTTCGACAATCGCCGTCTTTCCCACGCCGGGCTCGCCAATCAAGACCGGATTATTTTTCGTGCGGCGGCTCAGGACCTGAATCACACGGCGGATCTCTTCGTCGCGGCCGATCACCGGGTCCAGCTTGCCGCGCCGCGCCAGCTCCGTCAGGTCCTTGGCGTACTTTTCCAACGCCTGAAACTTGGCCTCGGGGTTCTGGTCTGTCACGCGCTGCGAGCCGCGCACAGCCGTCAGCGCCTTCAGGATGGCGTCATGCGTGGCGCCAACCGCCGCCAGCGCATCCCGCGCCGAGTCACCCTTCACGTTGGCGATGCCCAGCAGCAGATGCTCGGTGGAAACATACTCGTCTTTGAAGTTGGCCGCTTCCTTGAAAGCCTGTTCGACAGCTTTGTTCAGCGCCGGGCTTAGTCCAGGCTGCGCGGCCGAGCCAGAGACACGCGGCAGCTTCTGCTCCGCCTGATGCAGGTCGCTCTGCAGCCGTTCTGTCGGCACACCAATCTTTTCGAGCACCGCGGGAATGACGCCCTCGCGGTCTTCCACCAGCGCCAGCAGCAGGTGCACTGGCTGCATCTCTGGATTGCCCAGATCAGCCGCGCGCTGCTGCGCCTGCTGCACAGCCTCCTGCGACTTGACCGTCAATTTCTCCCAACGAATCGCCATACGAACAGCTCCTTGCCCCAGACTTCAGCACCCAGCTTCGGCCTTCCGGACGCCAGCGTCCAGTATCTCCCTGTGACTTCTTAAAAATGCCGCTACACTCCGCCCTGGTCCTCATAAAAGAGAAGCGCCGGGGGGCGAAGTTAAACCCTACCCGGCGCGTAGAACCCTAAGCCGCAGGCAAGCCTGGTAAGGCACGAACCCGCGGCCCGGGCCCGTGACTGCTTACGCAGCCACGTTGACCTTGATCTGCTTGGGCTGCGCCTCGGGCTTCTTCTTCAGCTCAAGCCTCAGGACGCCCGCGTTGTAGCTGGCGCCGACATTTTCCGTGTCCACGGTGGACGGCAAGGTGAAGGCACGGTAGAAGCTTCCATAGCTCCGCTCAATTCGATGGAAGTTCTCCTCTTTCTCCTCCTTCTCGAACTTGCGCTCGCCCTTTACAGTCAGCGTGTTGTTCTCCACGCGGATGTCCAGGTCCTTCTCCTCAATCCCCGGCACCTCGAGCTTGAGGACAACCTTCTGCGCGTCCTCATAGATATCGACGGCCGGCACAAAACTAGCAGTCGTCATCGGCGCCTCGCCCTCCCTCAATCCACCAAAGAGCGAGTTCATGCGGTTCTGCAATGCAACCACTTCACGAAACGGATCCCAACGCGTGATAGCCATGATTTCATCCTCCAGATGCAATTCATTCGAAGTATGAGCTGCAGGGCGTGCCCTGCCGCTCTCTTCGTTCGATTCAACTATAGCATAAGAGATTCATAAAATATGAGTGCACAACACTAATATATTGACAGAGTCGATAAATGCTTATTTATCAATGATAAAGATGGGATGTAGAAGCAAGGTGATCGCTCAGGCAGGGACCAGGCTTGGGACAGGCTGAGCCTCAGGCGCGCTTGCGGGAGCGCCGGCAAGCTTCGTCAGGGTGAGCACAGTAATGTCGTCTTCCTGGCCAAAGGCCTGGGCGGCACGGGCAATCTCCTCGGCGGGCTGCGTGCAGATGGCAGCGGTGCGCTCGAAGCCGAAGAGCTCGCCGCGTGCGTTGCGAGCTTCTATCACGCCGTCCGTCATGAGTGTGAGCCGGCTCTCCGGTTCGACCCGAGATCTCCTTTCGGCATACTCCGAGCCTGCTGCCAGACCCAGCGGCAGACCAGATTCAATCGGCAGTTCCTCTCCGTTCAGATACGGCGCGAGATGGCCGGCGTTGGCCATGGTGAGCGTCCCGTCGGGATCGGCGCGCAGGATGAGACAGGTGGTGAAGCCTCCATTGCTGCGTGCCAGCATGCACTGGTTCATGGCGGCTAGAATCTCTCCGGGGCTTTGCGTGTAGTGCGCCAGCGTGCGCACTGTGCCCACCAGCAAGGAGACAGTCATGGCAGCGGGCATGCCTTTGCCGCTGACGTCGCCGATGGCGACAAGGACGCCGCCCTGGTCGAGCGGCAGGATTTGGAAGAAGTCACCACCGACCTGACCCGCAGGCTTGTACACGCTTTGGATGGTGAAGCCGGGTATTTTGGGAATTTCCTCTGGAATAAGAACCTGCTGTACGCTGCGCGCGGCTTCCAGTTCATCGGCAGCGCGGGCGCGCTCGCGGGCGATGCCAACGGTCCGAACCACGAGGAAGAGGAGGATGGTGATGAAGAAGACAAATCCGTCAAAGCTGCGGAGAGTGGTGGTGTAGCTGCCGATGTGCAGCACAGGAGGATATTCCAACGTGCTGGCCAGCCCGCTCAGACGGGCCATGATCAAGGAAAAGCTCCAATAGCGATCCAGTCCGCGGAGCAGCACGGCGGGCAGCAGGACCCACGCTTCGCGATTGCCGCGCAGGCTGGCCCGCACCAGCAGCACAGGCAGCAGGATAAGGACGATCAGGTCGGGAAGATACTGGACGATAACGCCGTAGGACGCAGGAATCAGGCCGATGTCGTTGTTGACGCCTGCAAATGCCCCAACAAAGGAGGCGATCTCCAGGCCCAGGAGCCACCGCGAGCGCGGTATGCGAAGGACCAGACGGACGAATTCAATCACAGCAACGTTGACGATTGCGAAAAAGCTGAAGAGCACTCCTGTGGACGTTTGTGTGTGCGCGTGTAGAAGCGTCCCTATGCTAGTCAGCAAATATCCGCTTTCAGCGAAGAGGAAGACCGCACAGGCAAGATACTCTTTCTGACTGCGCATGGTGCTGTACAAGGCGATCGCCACAAGGCCGATGAGCAGACTGAGGCAGGCAAGTGCCCACAAATCCGCCGTATTGTGAGCATCCACATAACTCATTTCGCGGGCGGCGGACTCGGCGCTCAGGAGATAAATGGCGGAACCGCCGCCGCCTGGCCCGATCGGCGTGTCGGTACCACGTCCGTTCGGGCCGGTTGCTTCCAGTGCGAAGCGCAGGGCAAGGACCAGCTCACCCTGCGGTGACACCAGATGCGCGGGAACGGGAATGACGACCAGATTGCGCTGGGCGTAGACGGGTATGCCCGAAATGCGGCCGGCGCTGCCGATGCGGACGCCGTTGGCGTAGATCTCGTAGCTGCCGAAGACACGCTGTGTTCCCACCATCAGGCCGCTCACACCGGGGCGCAGGCGGATATGAATGCGGTACCAGGCGTAGGGAATGTCATGGATGCCGTAGTTGGACATCTGCTTATTGGAGGAGACAATCTGCCAGTGGCTGTCGTCGTAGGCAGGCGAGGCCCAGGCGAGGTTGTCGCCCGGCGAGAAGAGCCAGTCGGGACCGAGCGGGATGCGCTGGCCGAAGGCGGTGGCGTCGAAGCTCCGTGGGTTCGATGCTGAAGGCTGCGCTAAAGCAGAGAGGACAATCAGAAAGATACCCGCGGCGAGCCGTTTAAGCATGCACCACCTCCGCCGCCGAAAATGCCAGCGAGAGCACGGTAATATCGTCCTCCTGGCCGAAGGCTTTGGCCGCACCGGCAATCTCTTCGGCGGATTGGATGGAGATGGCCGCTGTGCGCTCGAAGCCGAAGAGCTCGCCGCGTGCGTTGCGGGCTTCTATCACGCCGTCGGTGAGGAGCGTGAGCTGCGTGCCGTGTGCCAGCCGGATCACCGACTCCTGGTAGGTAGACTCCGCGGAAAGTCCAAGCGGGAGACCGCTGTCGATCGCAAACTCCTTGCCGTTGAGATACGGCGCGAGGTGGCCTGCATTGGCCGCGGTGAGTGTGCCGTCAGGATTGATGCGGACAACGAGGCAGGTCGTGAACCCGCCGTTGGAGCGGGCGAGCATACGCTGGTTCATTGCGCCCAGAATCTCAGCCGGGCTCTGCGTGTAGTGGGCCAGCGTGCGCACGGTGCCGACGAGCAGAGAGACGGTCATCGCGGCGGGCATCCCTTTGCCGCTCACATCGCCGATAACCAGCAGAACCCCTCCGGCAGATGTCGGCAGGATCTGAAAGAAGTCTCCGCCTACCTCACCGGCAGGTTTATAGATGCTTTCGATTCGAAATCCGGGGATCGCCGGATTCTCCGCGGGAACGAGCACCCTCTGCACCTCGCGCGCCGCCTCCAGTTCACTCTTCAGCACGTCTTCCTCATGACGCGAGCGCGCGAACCGGAGTACAACGATGCCGAGAATCGCAAGCAACAGAATCCAGATCGACAGATCGTAGAGGCCGAATGGGAACGGCCAGTTGAAGGTTCCGCTCCAGAGGGTCCAGTAAGGCTCAATCCATGCGTAGCCCGCGGTGAAGATCACCCATAGCGCGCCATTGATCCAGTTCGCCAGCGTGTTGAGTCCCACGGGAATGAGCAGGAGCCGCGCGTCGGGGTCGCCGCTTCTGGCCGCCTGGAACAACATGATGAAGGGACCGGTTGTGACGACGATGTTGGCTGCGGTTAAGATGAGGTTGCCAACGGAAACGGGGAGATTGAGAAGCGCAGGGACGGTCCACATCATCGCGTTCAGCGCCATGTAGGCGACGCCGATCCAGATCCAGATCTTGTTTCGCTTTGCCGTCATCATCCAGACGAACACGAGAAAGCTGAAGAACCCTGCAGTCATGAATCCGTTCGTTGACCCGTCGATCGCGAACTGCGGCAGGTCGTGAAATGCGCCGTAATCGTCCAAGAGGGGCTGAGCGCAGAAGCAGAAGCCGGCCAGCGCGTACCAAAGATAGAGTCGTTCTTTGGGGCGCATGAGCAACAAAGCAAAACCTGAGACGCAGTAGAGGAAATTGAGCAGCGCTGAGATGTTCTGCGCAGTCAGTGCCCAGAAGGTGTCCCGGTCCTGCAGGGTCATCCAGTGCTTCAACTGACCGACATCCCCAATTCGAGGCGGAGCCGGGAATCCTCCGCCGTAGAACATTGCCCAACCCGGCCAGTGCCATACGCGGATGGCAATCTCCATCTGGCTGTTTCTTTCTGGCGGCAGCAAGATGATGTGCTGGTGAAGGCTGTAGATGGTCGCGTCGGGCGGGAATCCTCCAAACGATCCAATCATTTTGCCGTCAGCAAACACCTGGTAACTGGTCATGATTTTTGGAACGTAAAGAGCAAGCTGCCGGTGGCTACTGGGCAGAATCAGTTTGAAGCGGTACCAGGCAAAGCCTCCGTAATCTTTGTAGCCTTGTTCGCTCCAACTGTTTGAAGAAGAGATGAGCGGCCAGGCGGAGTCATCCAGGCCCGGCTCGGACCAGCGGGTATCGTCGCCGGTATGGAACCGCATAAGGCCCGCCAATGGCGCCATCGGCACGCGGTCCTGCTCCATGTTGAAGACTTGGGCGCACGCAGGCAGTGTCAATGCGGCCATCGCCAGCAAAACCAACTTACGCACGGCTCACCTCCGCCGGAGCGAATACGAGCGTCAACACAGTGATGCCGTCTTCCTGTCTGTAGAATCCCGCCGCGCGAGGCGGGCGCTGGGGAAGCATGGAAAGAGCATACGCTCAGCCATTTGCGAAGCAGTAGCAGTTTCTTGCGACGTGTTCGCTCATGCGGAGTGGCAGACCGCCGTGGTCGACCGTCCGATACAATGCCTCAAGATGCTCTTCGCTGCTCTTCCCGCTTACATCGACTGGCACTGGCTCTGGCTTTCGGTGGCTGCCTTCCTGGGCGGTCTGCTCAACGCCGTAGCCGGCGGGGGCTCATTCCTGCTCTTTCCGGCCATGCTCAGCATGAAGATGCTGCCCATCCAGGCCAACGCGACCAATACGGTGGCCCTGTGGCCCGGCCAGCTCACCTCGATCGCCGCCTACCGCGAAGACATTCGCAAGAATATCCCACTGGCGTGGCCCATGGCGCTGGCCGGGCTGCTGGGCGGAACGGCCGGCGCCATTGTGTTATTGATGACACCACAGTTGACCTTTCTGCATCTGGTGCCGTGGCTCCTCCTCATTGCCGCGCTCATCTTTGCCGTCAGCGGCCCCGTGTCGCGCCGGCTGGAAAGGCTGCGCGCCGTGCGCGCCGGCCAGATCGCAACCGAGGCACACACCATACGCCGGGTTCCACTGTTTGTGGCCACGGCCGTAGTCTGCTTTTACATCGGCTACTTCGGCGCGGGTGCGGGCTTTGTCCTCATCACGCTGCTCTCCCTCTTCGGACTCGAGAATCTGCATGAGATCAATGCGCTGAAAGTGGTCTCCACCACCATGGCCAACGGCATTGCGTTTCTCATCTTTGTCTTCAACGGGCAGGTAGTCTGGCGCTATTGCCTGCTGGCCATGATTGCGGCCGGCATCGGCGGTTACACTTCGGCCAGCCTTGCGCGCAAGGTGCCGCAACCGGTGCTGCGCGGGATCGTTGTCTTGATCGGCCTCACCATGGCCGCGTGGTTCTTCTGGAGAAACCCCTAGCCCATGCATCCACTGCACCAATTCTCCCCCGCGGTCTATAACTGGATCGGCTCCACCGCGGCCACCTGCACGACGATTTCGTTTCTGCCTCAACTCATCCGGGTCTGGCGGCGCAAGAGCGCGCGCGACATCTCGCTGACGATGTTCCTGCTCTTCAGCTTCGGCGTTGCATGCTGGCTCATCTACGGCATCGGCATTGGCTCGGGGCCCATCACGGTGGCCAACGCCATTACGCTGATGCTGGCCCTTGCAATCCTGGTGTTGAAGCTGCGCTACGACCGCGTGGGCCCGCGGAGCGAACTGCGCGCGGACTCACGCAAGGTCGATTCGATAAAATAAGGCTATGAGCCACGAGGGCATCCGCTACATCTCCAAAGAGGAACAAGCGCGCGACGAGCACGAAAGCCGCCCGCTGCCGCGTATCGCCATGACGCCGGCGAAGGTGCGCGTGCTGCTCACCGAGGGCAAGGGCCTCGAAATCGAATGGCAGGACGGGCACCAGAGCGCCTGGAGCTTTGCCTGGCTGCGCGATGCCTGCCCCTGCGCCACATGCGTCGAAGAGCGCAAAAACGAGGGACGCAAGATCGGCCAGCCGAAGGCGAAGTCCGCCGACTTGCTGCCGATGTACCAGCCGCCCGCCAAGCCAGCGGGCGCGCAGCCGGTGGGCCGCTACGCGCTCCAGTTCAACTGGCTCGACGGCCACGCCAGCGGCATCTACTCATGGGAATTTCTGCGGCGCAACTGCACCTGCGCCGAATGCAGCTTTGCGACGGCGGAGGCGGGCAGCCTGCTGCACTAGTGGCAGTGCCTAAACTCCCTCTCCCTCATCGCCGGGAGGGGTCTCCGCAGCGGAGTCGAATCTCCGCTCCTCCGCGCGATACTCTTCAATCTCATGGATAAGCTGCTGCAACTGCTCGCGCTTGCGCACACTCATGTCAAGAAAGCGAATCCCCACGGTCGTCCGGTCGTGTAACGACTGCGTCACGCCTCCCAGACGAAAGGGAAGGCCAAGCACCCGAAACTCCGTCTCCACGCGGCGAAAGATTCCAACCGGAAAGGGCCTCCCTGTGCGAATCCTGCAGCCGCCGAGGCTCAGATCGACAATCTGCCCGTCGATGCGCGAGGCAATGTTGAGCAGATGCACGGTTGCGCCGGTATCCACCGCGTAGCGCTGGCTGGCGCGGCGCTCGGCATCGCGGTCCGGCTCGGCCTTTGAGGCGGATGGCCTCGCGCGTGTTCCGGTTGGCGAGTCTTCATCTGTCTCTCGCGCTGCGAGGTGAATAAGATTCGTTGAAGCAGGACGGACACCGCGGGCCTGTACAACGGCTTCGCGGCTGTTCTCTGATGTTTTCACCTCCAGCGCCTTCGACGGCGTCTGCGCGAGGGTCGCAATGAACTCCGTCAGAGACCCGATGCGGTGCGGAGTCATGTCGATGAACCGTATCCCTGCCGCCTGGTTGCGGTCGGTCCACTGGGTCACGCCGGCCAGGCGGAGCGAAGCGCCATTGCTGCGAAAGCAGACTTCCACGCGGACCATGGGGCCCGCGAGAAACCGGCTCTCCGTGCGGATGCGGCAGCCGCCCAGACTCAGATCCACAAGGGTGCAGGGAATGAAGGAATTTTGATGAATCAGGAGAAGCGAGCCTTCCAGATTGCAGTCAATTCTCGCGCTGGAGCGGCGTTCGTGTTGTGCAGCGGTCGGCTGTGGGTCGTCTGCCATAGATCCGCCGCTCCTCTGATCTCGCCTGTCAGTGACCCGCTGTCAGTTCCCACGGGCGTGCAGGCTCGGTCTGCGCTGTCTCGCGGCCTTGCAGGCGATCGTAGCGATAAAGATCGCTCGTCGTCCCCAGCGCCTCGTTGTACAGGCATTCCTCTCCGGTCAGCTGCATCAGCTCCTCGGTGAACGTGTGGATCGCATGCAACTGGCCTGCCGTCGCGGGCAACTCATATTGATGAGTCTTAATAAACTTCTGGTACCCTCGATCCAGCAGACGCGCCACCTCGCCCTTTACCAGTACGCCGGGATGAATCGCCATCTGAGCCGCCGCGCCTGTTTCCATCGCCGGCGCCAGAACCGCCGCCACACCATGCTTGGCGACGAGCACTCCGGACGGTACCATGCTGCTGGGCGTCACTTCAAATGAGTGCGAGCGGAGCGATGCACAGATCTCATCAAAACTGGGAACGCGGGACTTGACGGCCATGGCGGAATTCCTGTCTGCGAAGATAATAAGGTGAGCGTCGTGCAATCACCTTACTTCCAATCTCGCACACCCGCAGCGTACCCCGCAATGCTGCCATGACAATGAACAACCCGCATCCCCAGCCCGGAGTCACCCTTGCCGAGCGCATCGGCAACACCCCCCTGCTGCGCCTGGAGCAGTTAGTCCGCGACCTGCCGGGCATCACGCTGCTGGCCAAAGCGGAGTGGACCAACCCTGGCGGCAGCGTGAAAGACCGCGCCGCGGCCTCGATTGTGGCCGATGCGAAGGCGCGCGGCCTGCTGACACCAGGCAAGACGCTGCTCGACGCTACCAGCGGCAACACCGGCATCGCCTACGCCATGCTGGGCGCGGCGCTGGGTTTTCCTGTCATGCTTGCACTGCCGCGCAATGTCTCGCCGGAGCGCAAACGCATCCTGACCGCCTATGGCGCGCAGCTTGATTGGACCGACCCCGCCGAAGGACCCGACGGCGCCATCCGCCGCGCGCGTGAACTGGCCGGCAACGAACCGGAGCGCTTCTTCTATGCCGACCAGTACTCTAACGACGCCAACTGGATGGCGCACTATCGCGGCACGGGACCGGAGATTCTGGCGCAGACCAGTGGCAGGCTCACACATTTTGTCGCCGGCATGGGCACCAGCGGCACCTTCATGGGCACCACGCGGCGCTTGAAGGAGCACAACCCGGCGATGCAGGCCGTGTGCGTGCAGCCGGACTCACCGCTGCATGGCCTCGAAGGCATGAAGCACATGGAGTCATCGATGAAGCCAGCCATCTACAATCCGCATCTCGCCGACCGCATGATCGAGGTGGAGACGGAAGCGGCCTACGCAATGGCGCGGCATGTCGCGCGAAACGAGGGCCTGCTGGTGGGCATCTCCGGCGCGGCAGCGATCGTGGCATGTCTACGGATTGCCGGGGAGGAGGCTGCAGCAGGCCGCGCGGCCATGGTGGTCACCGTGCTGCCCGACTCCGGTGACCGCTACCTGAGCGAGCGCTTCTGGGAGGAATCATGAGCACGCTGCGACTGCCGCGCGCAGTGTATGCGGCGCTGCGCGCACACGGCGAAGAGACCTATCCGCACGAGTGCTGCGGCGCTCTGCTGGGGTTGCCGGTCGAAGATGGCTGGCAGGTGACGGCTGCGGTGCGGGCCGGGAACACGCGCACCGACTCGGCGCACAACCGGTACCAGATTTCCCCGGCCGAGCTGGTCAAGATTGAGCGCGAGGCACGGCGCCAGAGCCTTGAAATCGCCGGCTTCTACCACTCGCATCCCGATCACCCGGCGCAGTGGTCGGCGACCGACTTTGCCGAAGCGCACTGGCTGGGTTGCTGCTACGTCATCACAGAGGTCGCGCAGGGCACGGCTGCGGTGACGAATTCCTTTTTTCTTGCCGGTACGACCGAAGAAGACAAGCGCTATGAGCCGCAGCCCATCGCAATCGAGGAGCCGCGGGAATAGAAGGGACCCCGTCAGCCTTGCTCATACAGATTTCTGGCCTCCCTGCCGCCATTTGCGTCATCCTATAAGGAGCGAGGTCAAACAGGCTTCCCCATGACGATTTTCATCCCTACACCGCTGCGCTCCTACGTGGGCGGCAAGAACGCAGTCGAGATTGAAGCTGCGACGGTCGCTTCAGCGCTGGCGCAGCTCACCGCGGCGCATCCGGACCTGCGGCGCCACCTCTTCAACGACGAAGGCAAGGTGCGCGCCTTTGTGAACCTGTATCTGAACGACGAAGACGTGCGCTACCTGCCTGCCAAAGAAGAGACGGCAGTCTCGGCGACCGACACGCTCTCCATCATTCCGTCCATCGCTGGCGGAAGCCCCTTCATGCCTTGCGGTGAAAGGTAAGGAAAAGATGTCTACGGTCACAGAACCCATCCCGCTGCCTGAGCTCACCACGGACGAGCTGGCGCGCTATTCGCGTCACCTGATTCTGCCCGAGGTGGGTGTCGAGGGCCAGCGCAAGCTCAAGGCCGCGCGCGTGGTCTGCATAGGCACGGGCGGGCTGGGCTCGCCGCTCGCGTTTTATCTGGCTGCCGCGGGCGTCGGCACGCTCGGCCTGGTGGATTTCGACGTGGTGGACGCGAGCAACCTGCAGCGCCAGATCATCCACTCCACCCGCGACATCGGCCGCAAGAAGCTGGACTCCGCCGAGGAGAAGCTCACCGCGCTCAATCCTTCGCTGCGCATCGTGAAGCATGAGACGCGCCTCACCAGCGCCAACGCGCTGGAAATCCTGAAGGACTACGACATCGTTGCCGATGGCACGGACAACTTCCCCACGCGCTACCTGGTCAACGACGCCTGCGTCCTGCTGGGCAAGCCCAACGTCTACGGCTCCATCTTCAGATTCGAGGGCCAGGCCAGCGTCTTTGCCGCCGAAGACGGCCCGTGCTACCGCTGCCTCTATCCCGAGCCGCCGCCGCCCGGCCTGGTACCCAGTTGCGCTGAAGGCGGCGTGCTCGGCATTCTGCCCGGGCTGGTCGGCATGATCCAGGCCACGGAGGTCATCAAGCTCATCCTCGGCAATGGCGCGCCGCTCGTCGGCCGCCTGCTGCTGGTGGATGCGCTGGCGATGCGCTTCCGCGAGCTGAAGCTGCGCCGCAACCCGGAGTGTCCTGTCTGCGGCGCCAACCCTACAGTGAAAGAGTTAATCGACTACGAACAGTTTTGCGGCATTGAGCCAAAGCCCAAGGAGGAAGTGAAGTTGCAGAACGGAATTCCGCAGATGACGGTGCGCGAGCTGAAACAGCGCATGGACGCCGGTGACGAGGTCTTTATCCTCGACGTGCGTGAGCCCTACGAGTATCAGATCGCCAATATCGGCGGAACACTCATTCCGCTCAACGACGTGCCGCGGCGCATGACAGAGATCGACCCCGGCCAGGAGATCGTGGTGCAGTGCAGGTCCGGCGCGCGCAGCCAGCGTGTGGCGGAGTTCCTGAAGCAGAACGGCTATGACCGCGTCGCGAATCTTGCCGGCGGCATCCTCGCCTGGGCCGACCAGATTGATCCATCGGTCACCAAGTACTAGCAGGCCGGCAGCGGCCTAGTAGCGCCGATGCCGCTTCCGCGAAAGCCTCAGGTCTGGCCAAAGGGCAACAGGACAACGAGTGCAGGTATTCAAGACCCGATCCAGTGAGGAATGGGTTCGCATGTGGATCCTGCCAGCCCGCCGCGATCAGGTTTCCTGCACTCTGACTCCGTTGTCTACCTCGGAACTGGGATGGACGATGACATGGTCTCCCGGCCCCAGGCCGTCCAGCACCTCCCAGTCTGTCTCGCCATGATGCCCGACGCGCACGATTCTTTGCACGGCCCTGCCGCTCTGCACGACGAAGACTGCCCAGTTTCCTGACGAGCGAAACACAGCGCTGGAGGGAACACGCAGGACACTTTGTCCCTCCCAGAGGATGACCCTCACTTCGACGTGATAGCCATCTTCCAGGTCGTCGGCACTCTCGGCAAAATCACAGATGACGTTCACCCTCTGCTCTTCGACTCCCAGCGCCGAGACCTTTGTGAAGCCGCCGGGTTCCGTCAATCTCACGCGCGCGGGAAGCGGCTTGTCGCCTCCCCAGTCGATGATTTCGGCAGGCATACCCGGCTTGATGCGGACGGCGTCGCGCGTCAGAAAGTCGGCGACGACCTCAAGGCGCGGCATGTAGCCAATCTCCAGAATGGGTGTGCCTGGAACCACAACGCGCTCGCTCTGTTCCATGACCCTCAGGACGCGTCCATCGACGGGAGAGAGCATGGGCGTGGGCAGACTGGAAGTGCCATCCTGATACATGAGCAAGGCCGCCTTCGCCTTCTCAACCTCGAAGGCAGCCGACTCCGCGCCAGACACTGCCGCGTGCAGTTGTTGCTGCATGGCGAGATGAGTCGTGGTCTGCTTGTCCAGCGTCTCTTTTGAAATGATGCCGTGTTTATAGAGTTCGCGGCCCCGCGCAACATCCTGCTCTGCCTGTGCGGAGTCCACCTTGGCTCTTGCGGCAAGCGCATCGGCCTGCTGTGTTGCAGCACGGGCACTGTTCAGCTGGGCTTCAAGAACGGCCTCTTGTCGCGGGTCGATCGGCGCAGGGTCAATCCAGCCGAGCGTCTGCCCAACCTTTACGCGATCGCCTGCGTGCAGATCCACTCTTCTGAGTTGCCCCTGAACCGTTGCTGCCACGACGAAGTGATCATGCATTCGTGTCTTGCCTTCTTCATCCACTGTCTCCTGGAGCGGTCCCCGCTCGATGGAAACGGTCTGGACCGGCACGAGCTTTGGCCGGAAGACGACCCACAGTACGGACATCGTGAGCAGCACGATTCCGAGCAGCACGAACTGACGGCGTCTCTTCATCTCACTCACCCGCCTTCAGGACCGAGACTATGTCCAGCCTTGCGATACGGCGCCTCACCAGGATTCCCGAGGCAACAGCAGCAAATAGCACAATGAGGAATGCGAATGCGTAGCTTGAGGGCTGG
>JAGWML010000015.1 GCA_028873155.1 Acidobacteriota bacterium | reverse complement strand
TCACCGTCGATGAGAATGTTGCCCGCCTGCGGATCGTAGAAGCGCAGGAGCAGCGCCGCCAGCGTTGACTTGCCGCTTCCCGATGGCCCCACGATTGCCACCCGCTCACCCGGCCGCACCGCAAACGAAATGTCCTTCAGCACAGCATGCCCCGGCCGGTAGCCGAAGCTCACGCCTTCCAAAGTAATCTCTCCGCTCAGGCGCGCGGCATTCACTGCGTGTGCGCGACTCACAATCGACGGCTTCTCATCCAGCAAGGCGAGCACGCGCCCACCCGAGGCAAGGGCTTTGGCAATCTGCGCCAGGTACTTCGCCGTCTGCCGGATCGGCTTGAACGAGTTGCGCAGATAGCTGACGAATACGATAAGGTCGCCCGCCGTCAGCCGTCCGTCGAGGACGCTGCTCGCGCCGAGCAGCAGGACGCCGGCGGTCGTTACGGAGGCAAATAGGTCCACCGTTCGTTCCAGCCGCGCGGAGAGCCGCTGCGCGCGATTGCCCTCTGTCAGGCTGCCTTGGTTGTCGCCACTGAACCGTCGCGCAAACTCCGCCTCCAGTCCGAAGGCTTGAATCGTCTGAACCGCCCCCAGCGCCTCCGCTGCGATCGCCGCAATCCCGCCGTCTCGCTGCCTCTGATCCCGCGCCACCTGCTCGATCCGCGCCGTAATCCGCGTCACGACCATGTAGAACGCCGGGAATGCCACCAGAACTAGCAGACCGAGCCGCCAGTTCATCCACAACATCACCGCGACCATCGCAAACAGCGCCAGCCCATTCGATACAAATGGCAGCAGCGCCGAAACTGTCACATCGCGCAACCGGTCGATATCCGCCGTCACTGAGGCCGTAAGGTCGCCGCTCTTGTGGTCGCGATGAAAGCGCAGATCCAGCGCCTGCAGATGCTGGAACAGACGCGACCGCAACTTTGAGAGGACACGCGACGCCGCAATCCCCATCACGACATTGCTCAGATAATCAAAGGTGCCTGCGAGCGCATTGAAAGCCACCAGGGAGCCCACCGCAATCCAGATCAGGGCCAGAGGGTGCCCGCTCTCCAACGACGTGAATACCCCGCCGAAGACGGCCAGATCTTTTCCTTTGCCATGCCCATGCCGAAAGATAAAGTCGTAGATCAGCTTCAGAGGCCACGGCTCCAACACGCGGAACACCACCGTCAGCATCACAGTGACCAGCGCGCTCGCCAGCAGCCCCCGCTCCGCGGCCATGTCTTCGGCGCACGCCTTCACGAGCCCATGCAGCACACGCCCGCTGTCTGTGGCGGCAATTGGTGTCACCTGACTCCGCTTCATGTGGTCGGCTCTCCACGCAGCGCTGGTGCATCCTCTGCCTTCCATGCCTGCGCCGTTTCATGCAGCACCGCGGCCAGAAGTTTGTCATGCACGCGCTGTGCGCTTGCTGCGAGTGAAAACTCCCGCTCGACCCGTTCGCGCGCATTTGCCGCCACGCGTACGGACTCCGAGCCATGGCTCAACACATACGCAATCGCATCTGCCAGCATCAGCGGATCATGCGGCTTCACCAGCCAGCCGGTCTCCCCGTCTGTCACCACTTCGGCAATACCGCTTACGTCCGTAGTGACCACCGGCACGCCCGCGGCCATCGACTCCAGAAGCACGTTGGGAATCCCGTCCCGGTCGCCGTTGTCCAGCACCACGCATGGCAGCGCAAACACCGCCGCGCGCCGGAACTGCTCTATCACCTGCGGCTGAGCCAGCCGGCCTGGCATCGAGATGACCGTCTCTAACCCCAATTCGCTGCGCAATTCCTTCAGCCGGTCTTCCAGCGCGCCATAGCCAACCATTACGCAGCGAAAGCGCACGCCTCTGTTGCGTAGCAGCGCGCATGCGCAGATCAGATCTTCCAACCCCTTCTTCTCAGAGAACCTGCCTACCGTCAGCACTACCGGCATTCCCGTCTCGTCACCCGCTTGGTCCTTCGCGCGAATCGCTGTGAAGCGATGCGTATCGATGCCGTGATAGGCAAGCTCGACAGTTGCCTTGGCTCCCGCAATCTGGCGAAGATGCCGTGCATTGAATGCCGTGCACGTCAACGTCGCCGTCGCCGCTTCCATGCGCCGCGCCAGGTCGCGCTCGTCCGTCGTATAGATGTCCTTTGCATGGGCCGTAAAGCTGAACGGGATTCCGGTCAGCCAATGCACAATTTCTGCCACTGCAGTCGGGGCATTCGCAAAGTGCGCATGCAGATGTGTAATCCCCTTGCGCTCCAGGTCCGCCGCAAGCCACCCTGCCTGCACAAACTCCTTCACACGCGCCGCGCGCGTCTGGGTGAAGTACCTCCACGCCGCTGCGCCATACGTCGCCGGACGCTTTGCAATCAACACCGCATGGGCCGCCAGCGCCTTCAATGGATCGAGCCACGACCCAGCGGGCCGCAGCGAGGGCACATAGCGGGCCGGAGCCCGCACGCAGGCCACGCCCGGATGCACCGGTTCCTCCACCGGACGCTTCAGCGAATAGATCTGCAGCGACCACCCCATCGTCTGCAGGCCCAGAATCTCGTTCAGAATGAACGTCTCCGAGAGCCGCGGAAATGTCTTCACCAGGAACCCGATTCGTGCGGGTGGCTTCTTCATCAGCATCTTTCCTTTGGTTTCAAGCTCGTGGGTATTCTCTAGGACGCTGCCGCGTCCATCAGCAATACGTCATCTCTGTGCGCTGGCAATCCGGCCGCTTGTGTATGGCGTCGTCCTTTGAAATGCCCGATGAGCCGCGCAATCCGTGGAAGGGCGCCCAGATCGAGCCGCCATTCGCTGCACAGCCGGTGGTCGCCAGCATTCAGTTGCGCCAGTACGGCCTCAGCCAGACCTTCCGCGCCCAGTGTGTCCAGTGCCAGCGTCGCGAACGGGCCCAGCCCCGCGATGCGCTCCATCCGTATCGCCTGTTCCTGAACGGGCGTGGAGCGCGGCACAACCACGGCGCGTTTGTGCAGTGTTGCGAGCTCGCACACCGTGTTGTATCCGCCCATCGATATCACTACATCCGCGGCATGCATGTGGCTCAGCATGTCCGGCAAAAACTCCACGACCCTGGTGTGGGGCATCGTCGCCGCCGCAGCGCAGAGTTGGTTGCGCTGCTCCACGGCAAGCTCCGGCCCGGCCACAATCACCATCTGCACCGGCCGCCGCGCCTGCAGCAGTCGCGCGGCTTCCATACTGCGCTGCATCACTTTGAAGCCGTCTTCTCCACCACCTGCCGTCGCTAGCACGAGCGCCGCATCGCGTTCCGCGCCCAGCCGCGTGCGCACTTTTTCACTTGCCTCCAGCGCCTCGTGCCGTGCCACATAGCCGCAATACATCACTTTTCTTGCAATCGCCGGAGGAATCCTGTACTCCGCGCACACATCGAAGACGCTTTGCTGGCCCAGCACCAGGATGTGGTCGTAGTACCAATGCAGCACGTTGTTGTAGCCGCGCTCCCGCCACTCCGCCGCCGTCTTCTCTGGCGCATCGAGAATGTCGCGCAGCACCAGACTCACCTGCGTCTCCGGCAGTGCACACCGGATATGCCGCAGTGCCGGCTCCAGCTCGCCCGCCAGCCCATCTGGCTTCTTGTCCACCAGTACGACGTCCGGACGGAAAGAGATCACGGTTGATAACAGCAGCTCCCGCCTCAGCCGGATGACCTCCTCGGTCTCCATCGGCAGAAACTTCACACCCAATTCACCAGACTCCGCGCGCTTCAGGCACGGCAGCTTGATGTAGTCAATGCCATTCGCCACGCGAAAGCTCTGGAGCATCGGCGAGCCTGAAACAATCAGGATCGACAGATCCTCGACCGTCGCGTGCAAATAATGGCAGATAGCCAGCATCCGGCGGATATTGCCCAGACCGAATGTGTCGTGGGAATAGACCATCAGGCGCATAGCGTCTGCCCCTCTCTGCTGGTGGCTTCACCGGCCGCACCTGTTGCACGGCTGCTGTGTGCGGACGGCGTCAACGCCTCACGTGCCTCTCTCACCCGCTGCAGCAGCTTCAGAATCTGTGCGCTCGTCCGTGCACCTTCCATTTGCCGCTGCTCCACAGTCAGCGGCTCACATAGCGCCTGCTCGATGCGTCCCGCGAGTCGTCCGTTGATCAGGTCGCGCGCCTCCAGCATGCGTATTTGGCCTGCCGCGGCCAGGGCCTCCACTCGCATGCGCTGCTCGCTGTCGCCATTCGGCTCCGCGGCAAACACCAGTGCCTGCGCCCGCACTTTCATCAGTTCCATCACGGTGTTATAGCCACCTAAGCTCACCGAGAGTTCCGCGCGCTCCATCAGGTTGCGTAAAAATGGAAGGTCGTGCACCAGCACCAAGTTGCCGCGGCCGTGCGCCATCCTCTCGTAGAGCGCGTAGTCATCCGGCGCGGCCAGCGGCCCGGCGCACACCACCATCTTGCAAGGGAAGCGGCCCTCCAGCGCCTCGGCCGATTCAAGCGTGGCCACCATCAGAGTTTTCCCTGCCTGCAGCCGCCCGCTCCCGCAACTCACCAGCACAAACTTCTCGCCTTGCAGCGCCTCGTTCACAAACGCGCGCGCTGCCGCGTCCATTTCCTGCGCGTGCGCGCCCTCCTCGTCCGCAACCACGTAGCCTGTATGCACCACCGCAGTGCAAATCTCGCTCGCTGCATGAAAGGTCGCGCTCAACGGCTGCAACAGTTCATCCGAGTGCACCAGCACTGCATCATAGAAGCGGTTCACGACCTGAACCGCGCGCCGCTCCCAGGCATCCTGGTTCTCTCTGCGCACCAGGATGTCGCGCACACTTGCCGCAATCACCGGCCGCCGCTCCGCATGGCGCGCGCGCTCCAACAGCGGCTGCAACTCAAATTCGAACTTCTTTCGCCCGAAGGGATACATCTCCGTCGCCAGCACATCCGGAGCAAATGCATCAAAGAGAGAGAGCAGGTGCACCGTGCGCCGTACCTTTACCGCATCCACATCCTGGCCTGGTTCGCAGGTGGTCAACGTTTTGTACTCAGGGTCCGATTCGAGCGCCTCCAGCCGTTCGATGCGCACGCCTTTGGGAAACAGGAAGCCCTGCGGCACGTCTCCGCCGCACACCAACACGACGTCCCAGCACTCCGCGGCCAGCGCACGCGCCAGCTCCGCACTGCGTATCAGGTGTCCAATGCCCGCCAGATGCTGGCAATACAACATGGCTCGCGCCCGCATGTTCGCTCCTTACTGGCATAAGGGCGAACCTTGCCGGGAAAAATATAGGCACTCCCTTGATTTGTGTGAACGCAAGATGAAATACCAAAGCACGTTCTCGCAGCATCGCTGCGCTGCGCCGGTGGTACAATCTGCGCGATGCAGCCTTTGCTATCTGTTCAGGATCTGTCGCTTGACTACAGTGATTCCTCGCAGAGCTCTGCTTCCGTCCTCAAAAATGTCAATTTCGTCATCCAGAAAGGTGAGACTGTGGGCCTGCTCGGTCCAAGCGGCTCCGGAAAGACATCCCTGTTGCGCTGCATCCTCGGCATGCCTGCACCAGCGGCACGCATTCGGTGCGCAGCAATGCGCTTTGAAGACCGCGACCTCCTTGCATTGCCGTCCCGCGTACGCCGCACTCTGCGCCACCGTCGCATGGGCTTCATCTTTCAGGACCCCGTCAGCCATTTGAGCCCCTATCGCCGCGTACGCTCTCAGTTGCGAGACATGCTTCCATCCGCAGCGAGCAACACGGATCTGCTTGATGCACTGCATGACATTGGCTTCGACCAGCCAATGCGCATCGCCGCTGCCTATCCACATCAACTCAGCGGCGGAGAAGCGCAGCGCGTCGCCATCGCGCAGGCCCTTGCCGCGCTGCCGTCACTGCTGCTTGCGGACGAACCCTCTTCCGCACTCGACTCGGTCACGCAGCGCCGCATTCTTGATCTGCTTCTCCAGCTTCGCGCGGAGCAGCAGATTGCCATGCTCATCGTCAGTCATGATCCGGCGCTGCTCTCCGCCATCGCCAACCGCATCCTCGTTCTGCGCGCGGGTTCGCTCGTGGACTACGAGCCGCTTCCGCAGCGGCGCATCGCACGCATGCCGGCGCCAGCCGCCCCATCTTCACCTCTTCTCGAAGTACGCGGCCTTAACTTCTCGTACACTCAACACCGCTTGTGGCCGCGGGCCCCACGCAGCACGCCCGTCCTGAAGGGGATCAGTCTCAGCATCGAGCCCGGTCAATGCCTGGCCATAATTGGCGCATCCGGTTCCGGCAAGTCCACGCTCGCCCGCAGCATCGCCGGGCTGGAGCGCCGCTTCACCGGCGATATCCTCTTCAAGGGCGAGTATCTCGGCCCATCGCGTCCTCGCGCGGTGCGCGCTGCCATTCAACTTATCCTCCAGGACACCGTTGGCGCGCTCAATCCGCGCCTCACCGTTGCCGATATCCTTGCCGAGCCGCTCCGCATCCATCCGCCACGCTCCACATCGCCTGACGCACCCGGTAGCATCGACACAGACATCCGCGCGCTTCTCAATGCGGTCTCCTTGCCCTCGGCCTATCTCACCCGCAGGCCAGCGCAGCTCAGTGGCGGCGAGCGTCAGCGCGTCTCCATCGCCCGCGCGCTCATTCTCAAGCCCTCGCTGCTGCTCCTCGATGAAGCCCTTACCGGCCTCGATCACGATCTGCAGGAATCCATCCTTGCTCTGGTCGACCGGCTGCGCCAGGAGAGACGACTGGCTTGCATCCATTTCACGCATGATCTCGCTCGTGTTCTTCGCTCGGCAGACCGCGTCGCCGTCCTTCATCACGGCTCCGCCGTCGAGAGCCTTCCAGCCGGCGCGTTCCTTCGCGAGGCACGCCACCCGGCGTCGCTGCAGTTACTCCGCGCCATGCTCCCCGATCCGGTCGCATCATGATCCGCTCGTTCGCCACTCGCATCCTTCACGCGCTGATCACGCTTTTTGCGGTGTCGTGGCTGTGCTTCGCGCTGCAGCAGGCTGCGCCCGGCGACTACTTCACTACGCTTAGTCTCGAGCCCGGTCTGTCTGCGCGCACGCTCAACGCCATCAGAGAGCAATCAGATCCTCACGCATCGCTCGTCCATCGCTACGTCGCCTGGTGCGCTGCGATGCTCCATGGCGACATGGGCCAGTCGCTCGCCTATCACATGTCCGTGTACGCGCTGCTCGCACCGCGCATCCTCAACACGCTTCTCCTCAGCCTCGCGGGCCTCGCCGGCGCATGGCTTGCTGGTCTGCTGCTCGCCGCAATTCCCGGTCGCTCGGCCGCTGTCGTTCATGCGCTGTCCGCGCTTCTTTGGTCCATCCCAGACCCAGTTCTTGCTTTTCTCCTGCTCCTCGCCGCGATGCGGCTGCACGCCATGGCGCCGCTCACGCTCGATGCCTCCAGTCCCTTCACTTCCTTCGCCGTCGCAGGCACCTTTACGCGAGCCCTCGCTCTGCCTGCATTGGCCATGACGCTCGGCTATCTGCCGCTGGTACTGCGTCATGCGCAAAGCGGCTTCCTCGCTGCGCGCATTGCGCCCGCAGTGGAAGCTGCCGAAGTCCATGGCCTGCCACCGCACACCGTTTGGTTCCGTTACATCTTCCCCGAAGCGGCCAATCCCCTCATCTCGCTTTTCGGCCTCGGCCTCGGCTCGCTGCTCAGCGCCTCGCTGTTCGTTGAAGTCCTCTTCGGCTGGCCCGGGCTTGGCCCTCTGCTGCTCAACGCGATCCTGCAGCGCGATATCAGCGTCGTCGCCGCGGGGGTCCTGATCTCTGCGCTTGTCCTCATTTCCGGCAATCTCATCGCCGACCTACTCCTTTGGCTCCACGACCCGCGACTTCGCGAGGCCTCCGCATGAGCACGACGCGCATCGCCACCGTCCTGATCGCGCTCTACACCGCGCTCTTTCTTTTCGCAGACTTCTTCGCCGTCGCCGACCCTGCAGCCATTGATCCATCTTTGCCCTATCTCCCGCCAGAAGCCATCCGCTTCACGTCCTCCTCAGGCCGCTTCCATTTGCGTCCTTTACTCGTGCGCCGCAATCCCATCGCCGGTCAGTTTGCCGCGTACTCGCAGCAGCAACCTGCTCTCATTCCGCTTCGTTTCTTTGTGTTCACCGCCTCGCCGGATGATCCTTCCACACGCCATCTGCGCATCTGCGCAATCTCCGATGGCGCGGCACACTTTCTGGGCACCGATGAGTTCGGCCGCGACGTGTGGTCACGCCTCGTCTACGGCGGCCGCCTCACGCTGCTCATCAGCCTCAGCGCCGCTCTTGCGGCCACGCTGGTCGCACTTGCTGTAGGCATCGTCGCGGGATACTCCGGTCCACTCGCTGACTCCGCGCTCATGCGCCTCGTTGAAGCGTGCATGGCGGTTCCCTGGTTGTACCTGCTGCTAGCCGTCCGCGCACTCCTCCCGCTGCGCTCGCCGCCCATCGTAGCCGCTGCCGTCTGCGCGCTCGTCATGGCCGCCATCGGCTGGGCCCGTCCCGCGCGCATTCTCCGGGGAGCGGCGCACGCCGCACGTCAAAGCGCCTATGTCACACTCGCCCGCGCCACAGGCGCTTCACCATGGCACATCGCGCGGTGGCATCTGCTCCCAGCGCTCGCGCCGCTCGCGCTGACCCAGTTCACGGTTCTCGTTCCGCAGTTCATCGCCGGCGAGATCGCACTCTCTTACTTTGGCCTCGGCGTCACCGAACCTCTCGTCAGCTGGGGAGACATGCTCGCCGCTGCACAACATCTCTCCGCCATTGTGCAGTACCCCTGGCTCATGGCTCCGATCTGGGCCATGATTCCGCTGTTCTTTGCCATCCACATCTTCGCGGACCGGTCCAGCACACGCTCTCCGCTTACGTTGTCATCTGTCACACGTCACTGGTATAAGTTGCCTCGTCAGAAGGTGCAAGGTGAAAGCCCCGTTCGTTTTTGATTTCCCCGCTTGCAGGTTTGCTCTTGTTTTGTCCTTTGCAGCGGCTGTTCTCACTCTCGCAGTCCGTCCGTCGTCTTCCCAGGCGCTGCGCAACCCCTCGCTACAAGGCAAGCTGGGCGGCTCTCTTCACGTTTCCCTGCGTTCCGAGCCGCGCACTCTCAATCCCGTCCTCGCATCGGACATCGCATCGCGGACCATCACCTCAGCGCTCAACGCCGACCTGCTTCACATCAACCGGGCCACCGATCAGGTGGAGCCCGCACTCGCCGTCTCCTGGCAGGTCAGCCATAACGGAGAAAGCTATACCCTTCACCTTCGTCAGGGTGTGCGATTTTCCGATGGCGTGCCATTTACCGCAGACGATGTTGTCTTCTCCTTCAACGTCTACCTCGATCCGCGCTTGAACGCCCCGCAGCGCGACCTGCTTCTCATCGACGGCGAGCCCATCCGCGTCACCAGGCTTGGTCCATCTCTTGTCCGCTTCGATCTCCCTCATCCCTACGCCGCCGCAGCGCGTCTCTTTGATGGCATCACCATCCTGCCCCGCCATCTGCTTGAATCGCAGATCGAGACAAATTCGCTCTCAAGCCTTTGGACACTCGTCACGCCGCCCGCGCAGATCGCAGGTCTCGGTCCATTTCGCCTCAAGAGCTACGCACCTGGCCAGTCTATGATTCTGGAGCGCAATCCGTATTTCTGGAAGCAGGACGCAACGGGCCGCAACCTTCCATATCTCGATGAGGTTGAGTTTTCTTTCGTGCCGAACCAAGACGCCGAAGCACTCCACTTCGCAGCAGGTCAAGTCGACCTCATCTCGCGGCTCACCGCCGACTCGTATGCCTCGCTCCAGGCTCTCCCGTCTGCGCAGACCATCCGTCCGATCGACGGCGGACCCGGCCTCGAATTTGATCTGCTGCTTTTCAACCTCAACGCCAATGTTGCGGCCCGCCCGCCGCAGGCCGCCCTCACGCAGCAGTGGTTTCACAGCCAGGCTTTCCGCCAGGCGCTCTCGCTTGCTGTCCATCGTGACTCCATCGTCCATCTCGTCTATCAGGACCACGCTGTCCCGCTTGTCACGCCGGTCACGCCTGCAAGCCAGCCCTGGGCCAATCCAGCGCTGAAGCCCACCGAGCCAGACATCCCGCGCGCGCTCCATCTTCTCGCCAGCGCCGGGTTCTCGCTCCGCGGCAATACCCTCTACGACGGCCAGGGCAATCGCGTTCACTTCACCATCCTCGCCAGCTCAAGCAATCGTGCTCAGTCTGGCATCGCCACTCTGCTTGCACACGACTTCACTGCTCTCGGTGTCGATGCGCAAGTCGTTCCGATCGAGTTCCGCAGCTTCCTCCAACGCATCACGCAATCCCACGACTTTGACACCGCAGTCATGGCCCTAAGCGCCGGAGACACCGACCCCAACGGCGACATGAGCCTCTGGCTTTCCAACGGCAACCTCCATCTCTGGAATCAGGGCGAGTCCCGTCCGGCCACGGCATGGCAAGCCGAAGTCGATCGGCTCATGAACGAACAGCTCTCCGTAACGAACGTGCAGCAGCGCCGCATCCTCTACAACCGCGTCCAGACAATCTATGCTGCCGAACTCCCATTTCTTTCTCTCGTTTCGCCTCACATGCTCGCCGCCGTGCGCGCTTCGCTGGCCGGCCCGGCACCCACTCCACTTGATCCGGGCATGCTCGACAACCTTGCAAACTTCTACTGGCAGCGATGAACTCGATGAATTTCTCCGAACCCGCCGAGCCGCGGCCGCACCGCGGTGCACCTTCACCCGCGTGGGATGACCCGCGTCTCGTCGCGGCCTGCCTCAACGGCGATGCCGATGCGTGGGCTGCGCTCATCTCCAAATATCAGCGCATGATTTACAGCGTGCCTTTGCGCTACGGCGCGCAGCCCCACGACGCGGCCGACATCTTTCAGCAGGTCTGTGTCGAACTCTTCTCGCGTCTTGCCGATGTGCGCAAAGTTGAATCGCTGCGCTCCTGGCTGCTCACCGTCGCCTCCCACCAATCTCTCCGCTGGAAGCAGTTGCGCCTGCGCAACGACCAGCCGATCGACACCAGCGAAGACGATCACGCGCCGATTGAGATTCCCGATGCCGCGCCCCTCGCCTCCGAACAGATGGTTCAAATCGAGCGCGAGCAGGCCGTTCGCGAATCCGTCGATCGCCTCTCCAACCGCTGCGCCAAGATCATCAGCATGCTCTTCTACAGCGATGAGCCGCTGCCTTACGCTGAAGTCGCCAGCCGTCTCGGCCTCGCCACAGGCTCCATCGGATTTATTCGCGGGCGCTGTATCGAACGACTACGCAAGCTCCTCGCAGAGGCAGGCTTTGCATGAGCGCCGCGCACACCCTTGCCGCATCCACGCCGTTCCCATGGCTGGCTTCTCTCGTTGAAGAGTCTGAAGACGAGCGACGCGACACAATGTTGGCCAATCATCGCGCCGACTTTTCGCCCGCTCTTGTCGATGTTCTTTATCAGGAGGTCGTGCACTTCGCGCGCATCGACCTTCGCGCAGCAGCGCGCCTCGCGCAGGCTGCCGCGCACGTCGCCACGGAATTGCACGACCAGCTATCCCTCGCGACCGCTCATCGCGCCCAGGGCCATGTCGCATTCCTCACCGGCGAACATCGTGTTGCTCTGCACCATCACCGCAGCGCCGTTGCAATCTTCGAGGCTCTAGGCGAGTCAGTCCAAGCTGCTCGCGCCCGTATGAATCAGATCCAACCCCTCACCTACCTCGGCGCATACGACGAGGCCTACGAGCAGGCGGATGCAGCCCGCGCGACCTTCCTTGCTCACAATGACCCGCTTCGCGTTGCCCGTCTCGACGTCAACCTCGCCAATGTCTATTACCGCCAGGACCGTCTCGCCGAAGCGCTCGTCCTGTACGAATCTGCGCGCCCCGTTATCGAGTCCTCGTCCGACCCGCAAGATCTCGCCGTCCTGCTGCGCAACATGGCGGTCTGCCACGCCACCCTCAACAACTTTGAGCTCGCGGCGGAGACCTACCGCGAGGCCCGCGAATTCTGCGAGTTCCACGGCTTCCCGCTCCTTGTCGCCGAGGCCGATTACAACGTCGCTTATCTCCACTTCCTTCGCGGCGAGTACACGCGCGCCATCGCCCTTTACCAGACCGCCCGGCAGCTCTGCGCCCGCCTCAACAACCGCTACCACATGGCGCTCTGTGACCTCGACCTCTCCGAGCTCTACCTCGAACTCAACATGGCTCATGAGGCCGCGCAGCTCGCTGACGCAGCATGGAAGGGCTTCGACGCCATCGGTATGAACTACGAAAAGGCCAAGGCCATTGCCTTCGCCGCGATTGCCGCCAGCCAGATGGAGCAAAGCTCGAAGGCTCTGGCGCTCTTCACCCGCGCGCGGGCGATCTTTATCGCCGAGTCCAACCATGTCTGGCCCGGCCTCATCGACTTCTACCGCGCCCTTGTTCACTATGAAGAGAGGCGATTCATGCATGCTGTGCGCCTGACCCGCGCCGCTCTTCGCACCTTCCTCGGCACCAACCTCCAGACCAAGGCCGCGCTCGCGAAGATTCTGCTCGCACGCATCGCCATCGAGCAGAATGACCCCCTCCGTGCCGTGGGTTTCTGCCGCCGCGCACTCGATCGCCTGCAGTCCGCGCCCTCGCCCGCCATCGAGTTCCATGCCGTCGCCGTGCTCAGTGCCGCGCAGGAAGCCCTTGGCCAGCCGGCAGCGGCCTACGCCACACTGCAGCGCGCTAACCTCATCCTCGAAGACCTGCGCAGCCAGATCCTCGGCGAGGCCTTCCGCATCGGCTTCCTCAAGGACAAGCTCTCCATCTATCGCCGCCTGACCGCCCTCGCGCTGGAGCTCGAGCCACCCGCAGGCCGCTACGACACCGTCTTCTCCTACATCGAGCGCGCCAAATCCCGCTCCCTTGCAGATCTGATCAGTCTCGGCACTCAGACCCTCCGCATCCAAGGCGCGCAGACGCCGACCGACGACCTTCGCATCGAAGAACTCCGCCAACGCATGACGATGGCCTACCGCCAGGCCGTTCGCGCTGACTTCCGCGCCGAGCGCGACTCCGTCGACCGCATCCGCCACTTCCGCGAGCAATCCAGCGACTTCGAGCAGCAGCTCGCCCTCGCCAGCGCCCTGCCCTCCGCACACACCGACCGTCTAGCGCCCTTGCTCAGCGCCGGAACCCTGCCACTCGTTCAGGTGTATCAGGGCCTCGACTCTGACACTGCCCTGATCGAGTTTTTCGAGTGCGGAGACCGCCTCCACGCCGCTGTCCTTCACCGCGATTCCATGTGCGTCTTGCCACTCTGCCCTCTCGAACAGGCGGCGCACTCGCTCCGCCTGCTCCAATTCCAGCTCTCCAAGTTCGAGCTTGGCTCCACCCACCTCCACCGTTTCCTGCACTCCATCCAGGCCGCCACGGATCAGCACCTCTTCGACCTCTATCAGGCACTCATCGCTCCTCTTGAACTGCCCTCTACCGCTTCACACCTCGTCTTCGTGCCGCATGGGTGCCTGCACGCGCTTCCATTCCACGCTCTCCTCGATCGGGATGCCTCCGGCATGGCCGCCGCCCTTATTGACCGCCACACCATCTCCTACGCGCCCAGCGCGAGCGTCTATGCCTGGTGCCGCCAGGCGGAGCGCGCTCCCGCCAGCCGCTCACTCGTGCTCGGCATCGCGGATGCTGCCGCGCCTTCCATCCGCGAAGAAGCCTCCGCCGTCGCCAGCCTGCTCCCCGATGCAAGCCTTTTCCTCGGCAGTACTGCCACCCGCGAAATCCTCTGGCAGTCCGGCCCCAGCAGCCGCTTCATCCACATCGCGACTCACGGACTTTTTCGTCGCGACAATCCCATGTTCTCGTCCATTCGCCTCGGGGACACAGATATCCACCCAGTCGACTTCTACGGCCTGCGCCTCTCGGCCCGTCTCGTCACCCTCAGCGGCTGTGGCACAGGCCTCAATGCCATCGTTGGCGGCGACGAAATCCTTGGCCTCGTCCGCGGCCTGCTCTACGCAGGAGCTCAGGCTGTCCTCGTCTCCCTCTGGGATGTCAATGACGCCGTAACCGCCCTCTTCATGAAGGCCTTCTACCGCGAGCTGATGCACGCCCCGTCCATCTCCGCCGCCCTGCGCAACACTATGTTGTCCATCCGCGCCAGCCACCCCAACCCCGCCTACTGGGCGCCCTTCGTCCTCATCGGAGACGCCGAAAGTCCCGTCATCTCCCCACAGCCCCATCCAAAATCGGCAACCGGGAGGTGAAAAGGCGAAACTCTGACAATTTTTTCAGTCTCGCTATATTTTTTCCGAGGATCATTTCCCTCCCAAACTAGGACGCCTCTCCAGCACGACGGACCAGGCTCCTCTACCGAGGGTCTAAAAGTGCAAAGACACTACGACATCACGGAATGGCTCGATCATCTCCGCGGCTTCACCGCCGGAGACCGTAAGACTGCCTTGGATGCGCATCGCCGCCAGTGCAACGCCTGCGATGCCACCGCCGACTGGCTCGCCCGTACCCTCGCCGACACAGCCGGCGAGCGCAACACTGTTGTTCCAGAACAGGTCCTTCATAACGCCCGCGCCATCTTTGCGCTTCGCGCGCTCGACCAGATCCAGGTTCGCCGTGGCCTCCTTGCCAGTCTCGTATTTGACAGCTTTACTCAGCCCGCACTGCAGGGCGTCCGCTCCGAGCAGCGCCTGGACGTTCGCCATCTGCTCTACGATGCCGGCGCCTATGCCATCGATGTCCGGCTCGAGCACGAGCGCGGCACGCCGGCCGTCACCATGATCGGGCAGATTCACCACGCAGCCGACAGCGGGAGGCACGTCGCTCACATGCCCGTGACCCTCACGTCTAATGAGAGCGTGCTTGCACAAACCGTCTCCAACCAGTTTGGAGAATTCACCCTCAAATACACGCCGCAAAGCGGTCTGGGACTCCACCTCGGAGCCCAGGATCAGGCGCAGCCCGAGAGCTGACGCAAAGAGGCATGTTGTCTGCTATTCCCTTGGCCGCGCCCGCCATCCATCGCTCAGCGCGGCCCGCAATCGGAGGAGTTCTTCCATGAAGTGGTTCACACCTACCACCGTTCTCATCGCACTCGCGGCCGGTTCGGCCGCCTGCGCGCAAACACCGTATATCCTCCGACCGACAGCTACGGCGAGCGTGACCAACATCGCCACCCGACACAACCTGACCGTCGTTGAGCCGCTCGACTCCGCCAGTTCGGTCTATCTCGTCACAGGCCCTGCCACCGAACCCATCGCGCAGGTCGAAACGGACGTTTCCTCCGATACAGAGGTCACTGACATAGAGCCCGATCAGTCCACGGCCATCCCCGAGCTTTCGCAGTCCACCGGGGTCATCCTCGATCAAATGCCTCCGGCCAATGCTTCGACCTACGCGGGCACACTGGTTCTCGGCGCCTATATCGTGCAGCCCGCCGCGCAGGTCATCAATCTCTGGTCCGCGCAATCCGCCTTCAACGTCACGGGAGCGGGCACGGTCGCCGTCATCGACACCGGCATCGATCCCAACAGCTCGGTACTTGGTTCATCGCTGGTTTCCGGCTACGACTTCATCCACAACAGCGCGGGGATAGCGAATGACTGGTCCGAGCTCGGTCCCAACGCACTGTCGGCTCTGCAAGGCTCCAGCGCCAGCCCTGCCAACAAGACCGACCTCGCGCTCCTCAATCAATCCACCGGCGTGATTCTCGATCAGTCCACCGGCGTGATTCTCGATCAGTCCACGGGCGTGATTCTCGACGGCCAGATCCCCGCCGAGTTCGGCCACGGCACCATGGTCGCAGGAGTCATCCATCTTGTTGCTCCCACGGCAAAGCTCATGCCCCTCAAGGCATTCCACGCCGATGGCACCGCGCAGCTGTCCGACATTCTCCGCGCCGTCTACTACGCTGCCGACCATGGCGCGCAGATCATCAACATGAGCTTCTCGCTCCAGCAGCCCTCTGAAGAGCTCAAAGACGCAATCCAGTACGCACATAATGCCGGCTCGATCTGCATCGCAGCGGCTGGCAACTCCGGCGTCTCCCAGCTTCCCAATCCCGCCAACCTCGACAAGGTCATGGGCATCGCCTCCACTTCGCTGCAGGATACGGTCAGCAAATTCACCAACTACGGCGATGGCACCTTCATCGGTGCTCCTGGCGAGAACATCATCACCACTTACCCCGGCAATAACTATGCGGAGGTCTCCGGAACCTCGTTCAGCACGCCCTTCGTCGCCGGCGCCACCGCGCTGCTCTATCAGCTGCTTTCTGAAACTGGCTTCGACGACATGACCAACAATCTCTCGCACGCCGCCCCTGTTTCATCGCTCATCGGCAACGGCCGCCTCGATGTCTATCAGGCCCTCAAGGCCGCAGCCTCGACGCCGGACACTGATAGGGGCGGCGACAATTGACGCTGCTGAGAAGTATGGAGAGTCCTGCGCTGGCAGACCTGAGGTATGCAGCGAAGTGGCAGCGATTCAAGCACGCCTTACCGGAATCAATCCGGCAAACGAGACGATTGATTGCGAGCGCAAGGTAGCTGGGAGTCATGTGCCTATTCTCGATCCAGGTGAGCTATTTCAGACTTCCTAGAAGGCACGTGCGAGTCTGATTCGTGAGCAGGCAAGCAGTAGAATCGGGCCGTGTGCGATCGATATAAATCCAGCGGCGCATTTCCGCTCCCAATCTGCCAGTCCAGGCATGGTCACGAGCTCTGCTCCGGTGCCGCTGCCGACGCTGACTTGCGGGGCCGATTCATGCCGTGGTTGGCGATGCCGGCCGGCATTGCAACAACGATCCCTTTGCAATTAGGCTGACGATACAAGGGTGACTTCTGCCTGGGTACGAAGCGAACTGGCGCGGCTGCATCCAGATATGGAGGCGATCCGCGTACCTTGATTGCAGCACTTGCGCATCTGTGAATGGGCTTGCGTCTGTTTCAATGGCAGCTTGGGCAGCGGGAAGTGAACAAGACCCGGCAAACACGAATACAAGCCGGTTACTCCATCGGCCGCCAGCCAAGAGACGGTTTCCGGAGAACTTGCACATGATCGCATTTCATCGAATCAATCCAGGGAAGTTGCAAGATGTGGCCCCGTAGCTCAGGTGGATAGAGCAGCAGTTTCCTAAACTGCGTGTCGGAAGTTCGAATCTTCCCGGGGTCACCACTGTTTGACCAGCCGAAAAAGTCCGCTGACTTCACGAAAATTCTTCTCAGACGACGTTTTGACTCGATCTTGCAGTTCCTCTAAGATTGTTGATGTCATCGAAATCGCTTCGATGGCATCATTGCCACGGTAGTCGGCCGTCGCTCAACTCTTCACAGCTATCGCCAGGATGCTCGGGAAGGCGGTGAGAATCCGCCACTGCCCCGCAACTGTGAGCGCCACTGTCCGGCCCACGTCGTTAGCCGGCAGAAGAATCAGCCAAAGCCTCCGGGAGATTTGATTCCAGAGACGCACGATCCACTGGAAACGCAGCCTTCGTGGCGCGAATCTGGGAAGGTGGCTGATTTAGGCGCAAGTCAGGAGACCGGTCCTTGGCGCATCCCAACCCGCTTGCGTTCCGAGGGGAACGAAGGAGCCGTTGATGCGTTTTTCCCGTCCAGTACGCGCCGTTCTCGCGCTCGTCATCCTATCGACGTATCTTCTTTCACAAACCAGCAAAGCGGAGGCCGCCACGATTCATGGTGTGGTCACTGATGCCTCCGGCGCCAAAGTGCGGAATGCGGCAGTTGTGCTCATCCATAACGGATCCATCGTCGCATCCGCAGTATCAGGGGCGGATGGAAGTTTTGAGATGGACACAGGCACTGCGGGCCGCTTCTTCCTGATGATTTCCGCACAGACCTTCCGCCAGTTGGAGACGCCGGTGTTTTATGCCGGCAGAATGGACCAGATTGAGCGCAACCTGGTGATGGAACCGGAGTGGGCAAGGGAGTCGATTGTGGTAACGGCCAACGGCACTCCCACTCCGCAGGCGCAGGTGGGCGCGGCCACAACTGTATTAGGGCTCGATGAGCTGGACCTGCGAACCGACCTTGTGAGTTCGCTGCGCATGATGCCAGGGACATTTGTTGTGCAAACTGGCCAATTGGGCGCGCAGACTTCACTCTTCGTGCGCGGCGGCGACTCAGACGCAAACAAGATTCTGCTGGATGGCGTGGACGCGGGCGATCTGGGTGGACGCTTTGACTTTGGACCTCTGTCCACGACCGGATTGGAGCGGGCCGAGGTGTATCGCGGCCCCAACTCGAGTCTCTATGGTGCCGATGCAGCCAGCGGTGTTGTAAGCCTGACAACACCCCGCGGAACGACGAGTTTTCCATCAATTCTGTTTCACGGAGACTTCGGCCGCTTCACGACTTCGCAGGAGGACTTGGAACTCGCCGGAGCTCATAACAAGCTGGATTATCTGGGTGAGTTCAGCTGGCTGCAGACGGCGAACGATCTGCCCAATGACGAGTTTCACGTGGCCACGGCATCCGGCAACTTCGGCTGGCAACCGAATGGATCGACACAGATTCGGGGAACGGTTCATTACGGTGTGGATGGCACGGGCGTTCCGGGAACGTACGCCTTCTACGGATTGTCGAACAGCGCAACGCAGAAGGATCAGGATCTCTTCGTGAGCGGATCTGTCGAGAACCAGACCACAGTGGACTTCCACAATGTGATCCGGTACGGAGCAACGCGCAAGCGCGAGCAGTATCACATGTGGTCGCAGGTGGGTTCGGGCACGTTTGATGCGTATGGTGACAGCTTCGGCAACGCGGTCACCATTACGGGAGCAAATGGCTATTCCGTTTCTGGCCAGGCGCTCATGGACTACGCGGGTACCTATCCGCAGGCGTACCAGCTTGTTTCAAACCGCGATGCCCTGGTCTACCAGGGCGATTACACATTTACGCCGCATATCGTCGGGCTCATTGGGTTCCAATATGAGGATGAGCGCGGATCTGAACCGGGCAGTTCCTACTACACGCCCGTAGAACGCACAAACTACGACTATCGCGCTGCCGTCCATGGCGATTTCAGAGGCCGCTTCTTCTACACGCTTGGTGGAGACCTCGAGCACTATTCTCTATTCGGCTCCGAGGGAACTCCACAGGCTGGATTTTCGCTTTACGCCATGAAGCCGCGCAGCGGCGTATTCAGCGGCACGCGCGTGCTCTTCAACTTTGGCGATGCCGTGCGTGAGCCGTCGCTGACCGACCAGTTCTACTCGCTCTACAACTTTCTGGCTTCGAATGGCGGCCAGTCGACGATTCAGCAACTTCAGGTTGGTCCGCTTGCCGCGCCATTTACAAGAACCTATGAAGGCGGCGTAGAGCAATCATTCTTCAGCCAGCGTCTGGTATTCCGTACGCGCTTTTTCCATAACGAATTTGGCCGGCAGATCGAGTATGTTGGTCTGGATCTTGTGCCTCAACTTCTGCCCGGACTCTCCGCCGCGCAGCAGAATCAGCTCGCGCAATTCTTGCAGGCCAATGGCGCGTATGAGCTGAGTCTGAACAGCGAGGCGTATCGCGCACTTGGTGTGGAGACGACGGTGGAGGGTGGAATCGGAGCGGGAATCTTTCTCCGTGGCGGGTACACCTATCTCGACGGAGTGGTGCAGCGCAGCTTTACCAACAGCGATGTGGCGCTGCTTGGGCCGGTGCCTACATTCAACGGGATTCCGATCGGAGTGTACTCGCCTTTGCAGGGGGCGCGTCCGTTTCGGCGTCCGCCGCACACGGGATTTCTATCGGCAACCTACACGCACAAGTCCTTCTCAGCCTTGCTGAACAGCGCATTTGTCAGCCGCTCAGATGATTCGGATTTTCTGGGTGGTGCAGACCTCAACGGCGGCAATAGCCTGCTGCTGCCCAACCGCAACCTTGACTATGGCTACGCCAAGCTGGACCTTGGCGCCAGCTATCAACTGCGGCGTTGGGTTGGGGTCTACGGCATTGCGGATAATCTCACGAACAATCAGCACATCGCGCCCATCGGCTATGTCAGTCTGCCGATCAGCGTTCGAGCCGGCCTCCGATTGCAATGGGGCCGATCGAAGGCGCAATAACGATTCACCAGAAGACCAAGCAGCGGCAGAACCCGGCTCTATCAACGCAGCGTTAAAAGTCTGCGTGAGCCGGGTTTCTGCTGCATTTTCCACAGTTTTACATTCATAAAGCCAATCTCCGCGTGATTTTTTACTTGGGTCTTTGAGCGTAATTAGCAGAAACTATAGATAGTTTTTACAAATTCTGTTTTTGAACTCTCCCAGCCGTCCATCGTCTGTGCGACAAAGCCTGCCTGGGTTGAAGACACCAGGGGCAAGCGGTGAGTGCATACTCCAGCTTGCTCAAAAGGAAATGAGCCACGCCGGTTGTTCAAGTCAAAATTGCGAGGAGAATATGAATCGATCATTTTGGTGGAGCGCCACTCAATGTTGCCTGTTGCTTTTGATCGCATGTTTCGGAGTGCATTCAATCCAGGCTCAGCAAACCCTCGGGTCAGTGAACGGGACCGTTCTCGATCCCTCGGGCGCCGCAATCCCAGATGCAACGGTGACGGTGACGAATCCGGCCACGAGCCTGACGCGCACAACCACCACTCAGGCGACAGGCTTCTTTCAGATTTTCAATCTGCCGATCGGCAACTATCTGGTCCGAGTAGCACATGAAGGCTTCGAGACCACCACGCTGAAGGGCATCGTGGTGCAGGAAGCGCGAGCGGCAACGGTGAATGTGAATATGAAGATGGGCCAGGTCTCGCAATCGGTTGAAGTGACGGCGAATCCGCTGCTGAACGCAACCGACGCGACGAATGGCTACACGCTGGATGCTGGGCAAATTGATATAACGCCTCTGGCGACCGGCAGCTTCACGCAGGTGGCTGTGCTTTCTCCCGGTGTAAATGCTGAGCTGTTGTCGAACCTCGATTCAAACTCCGGGCTGGGAAATCAGAACATCTGGGCCAACGGGCAGCGCGCTACGTCCAACACATTCCAGATGGACGGAGTGGATTCGACCAACTTGTTCAACGGGATGAGCTCGAGCGGCGACACCTCACAGCGGTACAACTTCAACATCGGCAGCGCAGCAACCGTTGGCGGCGCGTATTCGGTAGGCACGTCGGTCTACGGTTCGAACGGCAACAGTCTGCCTTCGCCTCCTCCGGAGTTCATGCAGGAATTGCGCGTGAATGCGTCGATGTATGACGCGCAACAGGGCGCTACCAGTGGCGCACAGATTGACGTGAACACCGCCACAGGCACTAATAACTGGCACGGGCAGGTCTTTGGCAGCTATGCCAATGGCGATATGAACGCTTCACCGGCCTTCTTCAGCCAGGCCTATCAGCTTGCTCAACAGGGCATCGGCGTATTTCCATCCTCGCTCATCCATCCCTTCATTCGCCGCTGGACAAGCGGCGCCACGGTAGGCGGCCCGGTCGTGAAGAATAGGCTCTTCTTCTTCGCGGCTTATCAACGCCGTTCCAACGCCGACGAACAAACGGGAATCTCAGAGATGACGGTTCCCTCGGCGCTGACGAATGACCGCTCAAATACGGGCCTGGCCAATGCAGACGCAGTCTGGGGCGGATCCACGACGGCGAGCCAGATTAACTCCATTGCCGCGGGTCTGCTCAACGCAAAACTGCCCAATGGGCAGTACATGATTCCGTCAGCCCAGTCCAATGCGCCGTATCAGTATGGCGTTCCAAACGTGATTCTGATTGGCACGTCAGTTCTGACCTCCGACCAGGCTACGGTGGATCTGGACTATGACATGACCAAGAATGATCGCCTATCTGCCAAGTACTTCTATCAAGATGCGCCTGTGACCAGGCCATACGGATATTCGCAGGTTGGCGGTTTCCCCGTCACACAGAACAACGGATCGCAGGTTGCGGCAATCGACAACACCATCGCAATCGGCCCGCGGCTGAACTGGGAGCAACGCCTCGGCTTTGTGCGCATGGGCTCGTACAGCTACTTCACGCAGACTGTTCCCGGCGGCAACTTTGGCGTTGGCGCCGGCTCACCCGGTCTGAATCCCGGTCTCCCCGGGCTGCAGATTAATGCGTTTGCAAATAACGACCAGTACTCGCCCGGCGCGACGGTTGGGCCGTTCAGCGCATTTGTGGACATGGGTTACTACCAGAACCGCCTCAATCCTTCCACGAACGTGATCTTCACGGCCGGCAAACACACCATCGTGGCAGGCGGTGGCTACAGTTACACGCAGCTCAACCTCACCAATAACCGTAACGGCTTTGCGGAAGTGACCTCAAGCAGCTTCGACAACTTCCTGCAGGGCAAAGTGCACTCGTCCAACGTGATTGAGAGCATCGACCCAGTCAGCCATCGCAATAATGCGGACCGCTACTACCGCTCGAATGAATTGTCCGGCTACGTGCAGGACAAGTGGCAGGTGTTGCCGAATCTCAGTCTCACCGGCGGTTTCCGTTACGACTACCACGGTGGCCTGACCGAGAAGTACGGCAACATGTTCAACTTTGATCCGGCGCTGTATAGCGTAACGGGAACATCAACCACCGGGTTTACCGTGAATAACTCCGGGTTTATTGTGGCCGGCAACAACAAGTACAACCCAACGCCGGGCGTCAGCAATTCCACCCTGAATGGCCGCCAGTGGGGCATCTCGCCGAGACTTGGCTTTGCTTACTCGCCGAAGTCATTCAAGGGCAAGCTGGTGATCAACGGCGGAGCGGGCATCTACTATGACCGGGGCGAACTGGTCAGTTATCTCTCCCAGCCAGCAGGCGGATCGATCGGCGGGCCCTTCGGCGTCACAGAGTCTGCGCCGCTGGTCAGCTATGCAAACGGCAACGGCGGGACACTTGCCAATCCCATCGGCACGGGGCTTTCGGTTTCAAGCTACGTTCCGCCAAACTCTAATCCCGCTACAGTAAAGCAGGCGCTGCAAAATCAGCTCAACATCATGACTGGTCCCGCATCGGATCCGCAGTACGGAAACGCGTGCGGCGCAATCGACAGCCAGACTTACCCCGGCTATCTGGATTGCACTGCAACTCTGAACTTTGGGACCTATGACAAGAACAATGTGTTGCCATACACAATTAACTACACGCTGAATGTGCAATGGCAACCGACGAACGATCTCGCCATAACGATTGGCTACTCCGGCAATCGCGGCCGCCACTCTGTCATGCCTCTGCCGCTGAATGAGCCGGGAATTGCCACTGCAGGGCATCCGATCTGGGGTGAAACAGCAACCTACGGATTTGACGTGCTGAATCAGTACAACCTGTTTACCGACTCCTACGGGTATCAGTACTACTATCCGATTTCCGGCGAGCCCTGGAACACGCTGGACGGCGGTAATACGGATTTCCGCGCACCTTACGTTGGATACAGTCCGAACGCAGCAGACTTTCAGAGCGTCGGCGTTTCGGCTTACGATGCGCTGGAGACGCACGTAGAGAAGCGGCTGTCGCATAACTTCCAGGTCGGCGGCAGCTACACCTGGAGCCACGCACTGGACGAGCAGAGCGACATCGGTCTGTTCTTCACAGGCGACGACCCGAAGCGTCTGCGCGATTCCTATGCGTCGTCCGATTTTGACCGTACGCACGTGTTCAATGGAAACTTCCTGGTCAACATGCCAAAGTTCACCAAAGAGCACACGATTGCTTCTTACATCACCAATGACTGGCAGTTGACCGGCATGGGCACGCTGCAAAGCGGCGAGCCATACTCGCTTTACGAATTCTATGGAGCGGTCGGCAGCATCAATTTCGGCAACTTCCCAACCCTGATGAACCCAATCCTTGGCATCAAGGACCCTGCTCATCCCAAGACCGCACTCACCGGCAATAACGGTTCACGCCGCGGCGCGGGCGGTAGCTACATACCGTACGTCGATCCCTCGCAGATTGCGATCAACTATGTCACGCCGGGGCAAATGGGAGTCCCGGTTTCGACCGGCAGCGATCCGCAGGATATCTATGAGACGGCGTTTAATAAGGGACAGCGCAATATCTTCCGCCAGAGTATGCAGAAGCGACTGGACCTCTCAGTGCGTAAGGTATTCCGCATCTCCGAGCGGATGGCGATTCAATACGACATCAACGCCTTCAACATCACCAACACCACGAGCCTCGATATTCCGCAGGACCAGGCGCAGATCCGTCAGAATTATGCCTGCTCCAACAGTGCAACCCAACAGTCGATCTCAAACTTCCTCAACTGCACACCGGGATCGGTCTTCATCAACTACGGCCAGATTGTGACGAGCCCCGATCCTGCGGATCAGCAGTCGGCTCTGAACAACCTTGATCAACTACCGTACTCAACCGGCAGCGGTAAGTCGCGTCAGCTTCCCACAACAATCCCAGTTGGAAGCGGAACCTGCGTGGCGGTATACGCAATCAGCAATACGCAAGGCTGCCCGAACAATGCTGCGAACTTTGGCTCAGCCACGAACACCATCGGCGGCAATCGAGCGTTCACCATGGGTATTCACTTTACCTATTGACGGAAGCTGACCGCAGCGTTTGATGCAATGCCGGGAGCTTAAGCTCCCGGCATTTTTTCGGTCGCAAGATAAAAGACGGGACATGTGCGTCAGTTGCGCATGCGTACGATTCTGAGCGCTCCTTGCATTGGACCAGGGGAGGTTTGGCGGCAACGATAATGTACGATTTCTTTCGCACATTTGATCTGCCCTGAGCCGTCAGCGGTTGGTGCAGCCATTGCCACAAATTGAACCTGGTTTCCGGGTGGGGTCGCAGCATCGTGGGCGACTGCTGAGGCTGGGCTGACCGAAATCACGACGCTGCCAGTGCAATTGACGGACGGCCTTCCGCCGCATC
>JAGWML010000228.1 GCA_028873155.1 Acidobacteriota bacterium | reverse complement strand
CAGCCCGTCAAACGTGGCCACGCTCACGTTGCCCAGCGCCTTCGTCGACTCGCGCAGCATCTCCACCCGCTCCTCCACCGTGAATAGCGGGTTCTTCACCGGATTCTTGAGAATCCCGACCGTCAGATGCTCAAAGAGCTTCGACCCGCGCTGAATCAGGTCCAGATGCCCATTCGTCGGCGGGTCAAACGTGCCGGGATATAGTGCCTTCACGCTCATTGCAGCGGCTCCACGTGGATTCTAGCAGCCCTTCGCCCATGAAAAAGGCGCCGGACTCGCCGGCGCCTATTCCCAACTCGTGAATCGCTTATCCCCGCCGGCCTCGCACAGCTTCCTTTGCCTCTGTCGCGCCGCCTGCCGGAGCCTCAGGCACTTCCGCCTTCTGCTGTCCGATGCCTAGCTTCTTGCGTACTTCGCCGTCCATCTTTGCGAAGATCTCGCGATTCTCCTTGAGGAAGCTGCGGGTGTTTTCGCGTCCCTGGCCGATGCGCTCGCCGGCGTAGCTGTACCACGCGCCGGACTTCTCCACGATGTTCTGCGCTACCGCCAGGTCCAGCACGTCGCCCTCGCGGCTGATGCCCTCGCCATACAGAATGTCGAACTCGGCTTCGCGGAACGGCGCCGCTACCTTATTCTTCACAATCTTGACCTTGGTCCGGTTGCCCGTCACCGCGTCGCCTTCCTTAATGGCGGCGATGCGGCGAATATCCACGCGGACTGAGGAATAGAATTTGAGCGCGCGCCCGCCGGTCGTCGTCTCCGGGTTGCCGAACATCACGCCAATCTTCTCGCGGATCTGATTGATAAAAATCAGCGCCGTGCGCGACTTCGACACCGTGCCGGTCAGCTTGCGCAGCGCCTGCGACATCAGCCGCGCCTGCAGACCCACGTGACTGTCGCCCATCTCGCCGTCCAGTTCGGCCTTCGGCACGAGCGCGGCAACGGAATCGACGACCAGCACGTCAATCGCGCCGGAGCGCACCAGCGCCTCGGTAATCTCCAGCGCCTGCTCGCCCGAGTCTGGCTGTGACACCAGAAGGTTGTCCACGTCGACGCCCAGCTTCTTTGCATAGCTGGGATCCAGCGCGTGCTCGGCGTCCACAAAGGCGGCCAGTCCGCCCAGCTTCTGCGCCTCAGCGATAATCTGCAGCGTAATCGTCGTCTTGCCCGAGGACTCCGGCCCGAAGACCTCAATCACACGGCCCCGCGGAATGCCGCCGACGCCAAGTGCCGCATCGAAGCTGATGGATCCGGTTGAAATGACGGCGATGGGCAGCAGGGCCTCGCGTGACCCCAGTCGCACAATCGACCCTTTGCCAAACTGCTTTTCAATCTGTGAAAGGGCAAGTTCTACAGCTTTCGCGCGGTCATCGGCGACGGCCATTGAGGCTCCTCAAGATAAGGTCGGTCCGCGCGGCCCCGAGAAAAATGAAGGCAAAAAACACGCTGCGGCCTGGATTGGATTTCGTTCGGATTGTAGCAGGGCAGGAGGGGCAATGATAGCAAAATCGGCGAAGAAAAAGAGAATAAACATTCCTCCTGCGCTACACGAAAGTAAGCACGCAGGCGCTTCTGGTAGGCAAGACCTAAGTCACGTGGATTGAGATAGTAACCTTGCGTCCATGCACTGCGCAGTCCAGGTGGATACCCGCTACACCGTAAAGGCCCCAACACGCCGCTCCGAGCTCGTCAGCGCGTCGCAAGAGCGGTCGAGGGCCTCATACTCCGCATCATGGTCTTTGCGGAAGGCCCGGAAGGCGTTCTCGCTCGTCCAGCGGTCGATCGTGACGTAACCGCCGGGCATGTAGGCGTCGTGCAGCAGCTCCGTGCCGCGATATTCAGCCGACGTGCCGAAGAGCTTTGCCCACGCGCCCTCTGCGCCATACGCCGCCTCAAATGCTGCAATCTTTTCCTCGGCCACCTCGAACTGCCAGACCACAACGAACATGCGCGCCCTCAATACTCCCTATCCTACCGCGCCGGAAAGCCGCGCATCCCCTGAGCCAGGGGCGTCGCCGGATGCAATCCCAATCGTTCACCGGGCAGAGCCGGCGTTGGCCCCGCAACCGTTCGACGAGTGGTTGGGGATTTGGCGCGACCGGGGAATTTCTCCCGGCGCCATCGGCATTCCAACGGACTGAGCCGCGCCTTTGCTGATCAGACAGTCTTCTCCATCCGTTTCAACCTGCTCGCCAGCAATTCCTTTTCCCGCAGGTTTTCAGCCATTCCGATCGCGCGTTGAATCTCCTCGCCTGCCTCGGCGAGCCTGCCCATCTTCATCAGGAGATCTCCGCGAACGCTGGGAAAGAGATGGTAGCCTGCGAGCGCAGAGTCCCCCGCAAGGGCGGCGGCTGCGTCGAGCGTTTCGAGTCCTGCAGCTGGGCCCTGCGCCATGCCGACCGCGACGGCGCGGTTGAGTGCCACGATCGGAGATGGAGTGATTTCGAGCAAGGCGTCGTAGAGGAGAACGATGCGGTCCCACTCAGTCTCTTCGGCGGTGCGTGCGCGCATGTGACATGCGGCAATGGCTGCCTGCAACGCGTAGGGTTTCGAGCCCCCGCCGAGTGTTTGTGCCTGTTCAAGCGCGGTCATTCCGCGCTGGATCTGCGCGTGGTCCCACATGGAGCGGTCCTGATCCGGCAACAATATGGCCTCGCCGTTTTTGCCGCGGCGCGCTGCGTTGCGGGATGCCTGCAGTTCCATCAATGCCACGAGCGCATGCACTTCCGATTCTCCGGGGAGAAGCTGCTGCAGCATGCGGCCGAGGCGCAACGCCTCTTCTGCAAGCGCAGTGCGCATCCACTCGTCGCCCGATGTCGCAGTGTATCCCTCGTTGAAGATCAGGTAGACCACCAGGAGGACCGAATCAACCCTGCCGCGCAACTCGTCCCCGCGCGGCGTCTCAAAGGGTACATGGACTTCTGAAAGTGTTTTCTTGGCGCGAAAGATCCGTTGTCCCATCGTCTTTTCCGGCACAAGAAACGCGCGCGCAATCTCCGGCGTGGTGAGGCCGCCAATCAGGCGCAATGTGAGCGCGATGCGGCCTTCCACCGCGAGCACAGGATGGCTCGCCGTGAAGATGAGCCGCAGCACGTCGTCATCGATCACCTGATCCAAGGAGTGCTCCAGTGCGTCGGCGAGGCGCTGCTGTTGCCATTCAAGTTCGCGCGTGATCTCTTCGTGTTTTTGCGCGAGCATCCGGCCGCGTCGAAGCGAGTCGATCGCGCGCCGTTTAGCCGCCGTCATCAGCCATGCGCCAGGGTGATCAGGGATGCCCTCTTCGGGCCACCGCTCTAGAGCTGCAACAAGCGCGTCCTGGGCGAGTTCCTCTGCAACGCCGACATCGCGGGTGACGCGCGCAATTGCAGCGATGAGCCGCGTAGACTCGATCTTCCACACGGCTTCGATCGTCTTAGGCACATCGCTCATGCCTGCTAGATTACGGCGTCTCGCCAATTACTGACGATGTCAGGTCTCTGTATTTCTGACTTGCAGCTTGGATTCTGCCGGAGTTACATCGGTGGGGCGGGCGTGCCGTCGGACCATTTGGCTGCTCCTATCAGAAAGACAGACAGTGGCGGAAAGGCTTTGAGCTGCGGATAGGCTTCGGCGGAGATGTACCAATAATTGGCGGACATAAGTGGGGAGTTCGTCAGGTTGGCGCCCCCAGGCCGTGCCGTCGCTGTCGGCTCGGTAGAACATCAGGTGGGGGGCGTTGTGGCCGCCATAGTCGCTCAGGTAAGAGGACCTGGACATCATATAGGAGATTGTCCCCGGCTCAAGAGATGGCAATTCCTTCCTTTCGATCGCGGCTTTGATCGCAGCGATGACTTCTGGTTTGGAATGACCAGCCAGAATGAGTTCAGTGCGTTTGCAGGCGTACGGAAGAACGGAGCGGACGGCTGGCGGATTGACGCATTCCGCGGCGCGAACTTTTGCGTTCCAAAATTCGGGATGATCGAACATGGCCATCCAGCTGCGCCCCACCCAGCATGCCCAGCCATTTTTCCCTTCGACTGCAGTTTCGTAGCCGTGGCGGGTCAGGACGAGAACTGAGGCGTCGTGCGAGATGGCGTCTGGAGCAGCGCTGCGGGCCAGGGCGATTTCCGCGTCGCGATCCATGAGATATTGTTCAATCGGCGCCATCTTGGGATACAGCGTCGCGTCATCCTGTGCCATCCCCTGTGGTGCTGTACCGAGCACAGCAAGCAGCGCGAAGATTTGGATTGCGATTGCGCCAACCTTCCGTTTCGTCATTGTTCTCCTCCTGAGAAGGGGACTTGGGGGCACAGCTCATCCTTCCGCGTGCTGCGTGCTTTCGCCGTTGCTGTTCGCCGGCCTTCATCTGCCCGTTCAAGTCTGCCGCCTGGTTGCTAGTCAGCTGCCGGCTGAAAGAAGATCTCTCGCACTTCGACCTGTCCACGAGTAGCGCCGACGCCTTTACGCGCCCATGCCACCGCCTCGTCCATGTCGGCGCATTCCAAAATCCAAAAGCCGCCGATGTGTTCC